>NZ_JBFAIU010000002.1:0-86190 GCF_040654855.1 Asanoa sp. NPDC050611 | reverse complement strand
GAACCATCGGGTAGAGGTGGCCGATCAGCGGTGCTGCGACGAACAGGATCCGCACGGGTGCGTCCTTCTCTCTAGTCGACGGCGGCGCGGGTCGCCGGCGGCACGAGCCGGGCCCCGAGGGCACGGGCCGCGACGACGAGCCCGGCGGCGGCGAGCACGATGTCCTTCGCCACATACTGCCCCTCGATGGTCGGCGTGCCAGGGAACAGGTCGGTGAAGAACAGCAGAATCGGTGACATGATCCCGACCAGGGACCCGGCCAGGACGACGAGCCCGGTCTTGAGCAGCCGGCCGGTGATCAGCGTGATGCCGATGAAGCACTCGGCGACCGCGCAGAGCACCACCGCGCCGGTGCCGCTGACGAGTCCGAAGCTGAGCGCGTCGATCGTGCGGGCGACCAGGGCCTCGGCCGGGCTGGCGCCCGGGAAGAACTTGAGCACCCCGAAGCCGAGGAAGACCAGGCCGAGGCTGACCCGGAGGATGTCGATGCTGTGCCGGGCGAGCAGGTCCGTGAGCCGGCGCTGGGCGGCGATGGCGACCGTTGTCATGACGTCCGTCCCTCCTGAGAAGTGTTGCTTCAGCCTCGCGGCGGCACCGGCATGAGGCGTCCGCCGCGCAACGGCTCATCGGGTACGCCACCCGCCGTACCCGCGATCCGTCCTCGTACGGAGCCGGGCGGCCCGCTGGTAGGTTCGACCCCGTGACCAGGGTGATCTTCGGAATGACCGTGTCGGTCGACGGTTACGTCGAGGACGCGGAAGGCAGCGCCGCGGCGCTCTACCCGGACCTGGCCGAGCTGCGCCCGACGCACTACATGACAGAGCTGGTCGACGAGACCGGCGCCGTGCTCATGGGGCGGCGGACGTTCGCGATGGGCGACCCGGACGGCTACGCCGGCGCGTACGAGTTCCAGGTTCCGATCTTCGTCGTCACCCATCACCCGCCGGCCGCCCACCCACGGGAGAGCGACAAGCTCACGTTCACGTTCGTCACGGACGGCGTCGAGCCCGCGGTCGCGGCGGCGAAGGCGGCGGCCGGCGACCGGGCCGTCACCGTCGTCGGCGGCGTCGACCTCGGCCACCAGCTGCTCACCCGGGGGCTGGTCGACGAGCTGCGGCTGGACATCATGCCGGTGCTGCTCGGCGGCGGCCGGCGGCTGTTCGAGCCCGACACCGACCTGGCCGCGCTGGGCCTGCGCAAGGAACGGGTTTTCGAGGTCGGCGCGCGCACCTCCCTGCGGTTCACGGTGTCCACATGAGGCACATCGCGTTCGACCGGCTGCACAACTTCCGCGACGTCGGCGGCTACTCCACATCGGACGGAGGCGTCACCCGCTGGGGCCGGCTCTACCGCTCCGACGGGCTGGGCAAGCTCGCCGGCGCCGACTGGGTGAAGTTCCAGACGCTGGGCGTACGCACGGTGGTCGACCTGCGCTACCCGGAGGAGGTGGCGCGGCGCGGCCGGGTACCCGAGTACGACGGTCTCGCCTACTACAACCTCTCGATCGAGCACCGCCCGTACAAGCAGGCGACCATCGCTCCCGAGATCGAGCCGGTGCGCTTCCTCGCCGACCGCAACGCGGAGGTCCTGGCCGACGGCGTCGTCGAGATCGGCCAGGCGCTGGCCGTGATCGCCGCCGCCCGCAGCACGCCCGTGGTGATCCACTGCGCGGCGGGCAAGGACCGCACGGGGCTGCTGGCCGCGCTGATCCTCGCCCTGGTCGGCGTGGACGACGAGGACATCATCGCGGACTACGCGCTGACGGAGGCGGCCGCGCCGAAGTTCATCGCGGACTGGCAGGCCAACCCGGCCAACCCGGCGATCACCTGGCCGGCCTACGGCCGCGCCCCCGCGGACGCGATGCGCCTGACGCTCAAGGAGCTGGCGGCCAGGTACGGATCGGTGCACGACTATGCCCGCGACCACCTCGGCGCGGACGACGCGCTGGTGGCCGGGCTGAGGGCCCGGCTGCTCGCCCCGTAGGGTGGGCGGTATGCGGGTGGCGTACGGAGCCGACGACGCGAACGAGACCACACGGGCCGTCCAGCAGTCGCTCGGCGACCGGGGCATCGAGATCGTCGACGTGACGGGCGACCAGCAGTGGCCCGACATCGGCGCCGCGGTGGGCCGGGCGGTCGCCGACGGCACGGCCGACCTGGGCGTCGTCCTCTGCTGGACCGGCACGGGCACGGCGATCGCCGCGAACAAGGTCACGGGCGTCCGCGCCGCCCTGGCCTGGGATCCCTGGATCGCCGCCGGCGCCCGCAAGTGGAACGACGCGAACGTCCTGGCGATGAGCCTGAAACGCCTGGCTCCCGACGTAGCGGTCGAGGTCCTCGCCGCCTTCCTGGACACGCCGGCCCCGGACCCGGACGAGGCCGCCAACATCGCCCGACTCGGCACGCTCGATGGCTGACCTGCGCCGCGCCACCCCGCGCGACCTCGACGCGATCCTCGCGGACCTCCCCGCCTACTGGGGCGACCGCGACGTCCGCCACCTCCACCACCCGATGTTCGTCCGCGAGTTCGGCGACACGGCCTTCGTCTCGGGCGAGGTGGACGGCTACCTGTTCGGCTTCGTGGCGCCGGCGCACGTCGGCTACATCCACGCGGTAGCGGTCCACGAACGCAGCCGCGGCACCGGGCTGGGCCGCCACCTGCACGCGGCGTTCGCGTCCGCGGCCCGCTCCCGCGGCGCCACCCGCCTCAAGGCGATCACGGGCCCGGCCAACGCGGAGTCGATCCGCTTCCACGAACGGCTGGGCTTCACGGCCCGCCTCGTCGAGGACTACAGCGGCCCAGGCCAGAACAGGGTGGTCCTGACCCGCGACCTGCCCTAGAACCAGGATGTCCCGGGTCCGCCTGGGGTGCGACCGTCGCTCCCGCCGGACACCGCTCCGCTTCGCTCCGCTGCCAGGCCCGCGGCGGCCAACGCTCAACCCAAACCCGAGCCGGGTTGGCCGGGACGTCCGGCAACCCGAAGCTACGGTCAACCGACCACGGCCCGGGCCGCCGTCGGGTCCTCCGCGGCCAGCACGGCCGCGGCGAGGCGTTCGCAGTCGGCCTTCGTGTGCGCGGCCAGCGCGTCGCGTACCGCCGGGATCGCCCGCGCCGGCATCGACAGGCTGCCGATGCCCAACCCGGCGAACACCGGCGCCAGGCCCGGATCGGCCGCCGCCTCGCCGCAGATGCCCACCGGCTTGCCCGCCTCCCGGCCCGCGCGGCCGCACGCCGCGACCAGGTCCAGCAACGCCGGCTGCCACGGGTCCAGCAGCTCCGCCAGCTCCCCGGCCATCCGGTCGGCGGCGAACGCGTACTGGCTGAGGTCGTTGGTCCCGATCGACAGGAAGTCGACCTCGCGCAGCAGGGCACGAACCCGCAGCGCGGCCGCGGGGATCTCCACCATCACCCCCGCCGACGCCAGGCCCGCCGCGCGGGCCCGGGTCACGAAGTCGCGAGCCTCCGCGGGCGTCGCGATCATCGGCGCCATCACCCACGCCGTCGCGCCCGTGCGCGCCGCGGCCGCCGCGATCGCCGACAGCTGGCCGTCGAGCAGCGCGGGATCGCGACGGGCCAGGCGGACACCGCGGACGCCGAGCGCCGGGTTCGGCTCGCCCGACTGGTCCAGGAACGGCAGCGGCTTGTCCGCGCCCGCGTCCAGCGTGCGGACCACCACCTTGCGGCCACCCAACGCGGCAAAGACAGCCGCGTACGCCTCGACCTGCTCCTCATGTCCTGGCGCCTTCTCCCGGTCGAGGTAGAGCAGCTCGGTGCGGAACAGCCCGACACCCTCCGCGCCGGCGACCGGGTCGGCCGCCGAACCCACGTTGGCCGCCGCGGGATCACCACAATTCCGCGCGGTGTCGCTCGGGTCGGTGGAGAGCGCGCTGGGTCGGTACGGTTCCGTGGAGGTCATGGCGCATGGGCTACACCCCCGCGCACAGCCGGTCCAAGTCCGCCGACAGCCCCGTCCTGGCGGCCGCAGCGAACAGCTCCGGCGCCCGGTGGAACCGGCCCTTCGGACCTCTGGCGAGCGCTTCGAATCTCACCGGCCGCTGATCGGCAAGCGCGACAATAGGCTGAAAAACAATCTCGACCAAGCGTCAGGTAGGCGCCGGGTTTGGCCGGCACGCCATAGCCGGCGGCGGCGGCTTCGGGCTGTAGCAGAAACCGGATGCCGATCACGACGACCAGCAGGTCGAGGACGATGGCCAGGCCGTACGCGAGGGGTGTGAGCATGAACGCCTCCAGGGCGCGGTGACGACCCGGCGGCTCGCCAAACGCGTCGAGTACAGCCAGCCGGTCCTCTACAGCCAGTTCAAGAGCAAGGATGCGATCGTGGCGGCGGTCGCGGTGGAAGGATTCGCCGACCTCGCCGCCGAAATGCGGGCCGCCCGCACGTCGACCCGCGGCCCGCGGCGGGCCATCGCCAACGTCGCGGCAGCCTACGTCGCGTTCGCCGAGCACCGACCGGCGCTCTACGACGCCATGTTCAACCAGGCGGTCAGTCTGCCATTCGCGACCTCCGAGACACCGGAGGCCCTGCGTTCCGGGTTCGACGAGTTGCGCCATGCGGTCCGACCGTTCGCCGCGAACGACGACGAGGACCTGCTCGCGGAGGTGTTGTGGAGCGGCCTGCACGGGCTCGTGTCACTGACCCGCGGCGGGCGGCTCCCCCGCCAAGACCACGAACGCCGCCTGGCGTTGCTGCTCAGCCGACTCTCCCGGTAGAGCACCCACGTCGGCCGGTGCGGACCTCATCCCTGGTACCCGTCGACGGCCGGGTGAACGCTCGACCGCGCCGACGGGCAACCGAGGAACGCGCCAGGCGGTTTCCCAACGCCTTGGCCAGTTCCTGCCTGGTCAGTTCGCGATCAAGACGTCGCGACCGTCGACCGGCCGATGGCGGCTTCACCGTTAGGGCCCGCCGAGGAGGGCTTCAGATCCGGTCGAACGGTTCGGCGTACTGGAAACGGCCGGCCTGGCCGTCGTACTGGCTGAGGGTTCGGACCTGGAAGTTGTCACCCCATCCGGAGACCGGCGCGACTACTCCAACCGGCTGCGCCGGAACGAAGCCGAACCGGTTGTAGTAGGCAGGGTTGCCGAGCAGCGCGACCAGGGGCTCGCCGAGCGCGTCGGCCGCGCCAAGAACAGCGTGCATCAGGGCGCTACCCACGCCGGCTCGCTGGCGGCGCGGGAGAACACTCAGCGGACCTAGACCCAGGGCCGGCCGGCCCTCGACGTAAGCCCGCGTCGCGAGAACGTGGCCGACGACCTGGTCGTCCTCGATCGCGACCAACGACAATTCCGGGATCCAACCGGCATCGTCGCGCAGCCACGAAACGAGCGTCGCCTCGCCTGGATCACCACCCGGCTCCGCCGGCGGCAAGCTGTACTCGACGCCGCGGAACGCGGCCGCCGTAACCGCGTGGATCGCGTCAATATCGTCGGAGCGTTCACGTCGAACTATCATCACCGATACCGTCGGGCCTTCTGTCCCCGCCGTCAACGGATTTTGCCGGGCTGGCACGACCCTCGCCGGGCGGCCGAGGGCGTCGCGGAGCGGTGAGGTATTCGGGTCTGACGATTCGCGACCAAGCTGCGGTTCCGTTCCCGGCGATCGGGCAAACCGGGGGCAGGTCGTCCGCCGACACGGCGGTGACATGCGACCCAGATCGACATGGGACCGCCAGTCCAAGCTGCTCATCGATCAGACGGTCGGCCTGCGCTCGCCGTTCACCGGCGCGTTGACGATCTTCGAAACGGTGTGGCTACCTTTCCCCACGTTGTGGAGGAGACATGTCGCTCCGTAAGACCCGTACCCGCCATCTGACCGTCGTCGCGGCGGCGCTCGTGGCGCTGATCCCCGCCGTTGTCGTCTCCACCACGCAGGCCGTCTCGACCCAGGCCATGCCGACGCAAGGGCACCAAGGCGCCGCACAGCGGACCGTCTGGCGCGGTGACTTCGACACCGCCCGGTCCGCCTGGACGGTGCAGACCGACGGCGCGGCCGCCGACTGGCGCGGATGGACGTTCGCCGAGCGTGATGCGTGGTTCGCCGCCGATAAGCCCGTCGGCGTCGGCTGCGACCCTGAACAGGACGCTCCCCTCGACTCACGCTGCTACCTCGACCAGCGCAACCAGTTCTCCCGCTCGCGCGGCACGATCGCGGTCGCCGACAACGGTCTCGCGGCCGCCAAGGGCGCCACCGCCGACGTCAACACCACGCTGACCAGCCCTGCCGTTCCCGTTTCCGGGCAGCGCGAGGTCGAGCTGGTCTTCTCGTCGCACTACCGGCAGGCGCACAAGGCGGTCGGTCGGGTGACGGTCGCCTTCGACGGCGGCGCGGAGACCGAGATCCTGCGGTACTCGGCCGCGCGGATCAGCGCGAACGGCGGCGGTGACGTGATCTCCGGCCAGGAGGTGCGCAAGATCAACGTGCCGAGCCGCGCGAAGACCGCCGTCTTCCGCTTCGGCTACGCCAGCAACCGGCCGCAGCTCTACTGGGCGATCGACGACGTCGTCGTGCGTACACCGCTCGCACCGCTCTCTGCCAAGTCGAAAGCCACCACCTTCCAGGTGCTCAGCGACATCCAGGGCGAGGGTCTCCCCTATCTGGACGGCGCCCTCGACCTGCTGCGGCGCGAGGCTCCCGGCGCCGGTGCGATGCTCGTCGCCGGCGACGTCATCAGCGGCCCGCGGGAACAGACCCAGGAACAGCAGCTTGCGGAGTACGCCGAGGTCAGCGCGATCTTCGCCGACCAGAAGCGCCTGCCGACCGTCCTGCCGGCGATCGGCAACCACGACCTGCGCAGCCGGGTGCTGACCCGCAAGCAGCAGGCCGACAACTTCGTCGCGTTCGCGAACAAGTGGGGCGCGAAGATCTCGAAGCCGTACTACGAGAAGGTGGTCGGCGGGGTGCCGGTGCTCGTCCTCGGCGAGGAGGGAACGGGCACGGTCGAGGAGCAGCAGGACATCAGTGATGCGCAGGTGGCGTTCCTGACCGACCGGCTGGCGTACTGGTCGGCGCGGGGCAAGCAGGTGCTCGTGATGCGGCACTATCCGTTCGCGTGGACGGTCTCCGGCACGTACGGCGACTTCTACGGCAACGGGCCGCGGGAGGAGCAGCTGGAGCAGATCATCGGCCGCTATTCGAACGTCATCTACCTGAGCGGACACACCCACTGGTCGCCGTACCGACGCGACTGGTCGGCCCAGGTCCCGGCCGTCGGCGGCAACCCGGACGGCTACACCGCCATCAACACGGGCGCGCTGGCGATGGAGTTCGCGCCGAGCCCGGACAACCCGTGGGACGAGGACTCCGCGACGGACCGTCCCGAGTCGCCGTCGGTGCTGACGGTCGCGGTCTATCCGGACAGGACGGTCGTGCGGGCGTTCGACGCGCTGACCGGCGAGCAGGTCAACGAGGTCGAGGTGGGCAACCCGCTCTACCGCGGCTGACCGGACACGACACTCATCCAACCGGGGTCGTTTCCCGCAACCAACCAGCCTCGTTAGTCCCAGGTTGGTTGGTGGACGACCCCGGGGGCCCGCTTTGACGTCCGTAGTTCCAGAGCCGATCGTCACGCGTCCATGGCCGGTGCGGGATCAACCGCGGGGCAACGCGCTCGCCCGTCTGATCCGCACCACGGACGCGAAGCAGATCGGCATCCTCTACCTGACAACGTCTTTCGCGTTCTTCGTCGCCGCGGGCATCATGGCGATGCTGATGCGCGCCGAACTCGCCCGGCCGGGCCTGCAGTTCCTGTCGACGGAGCAGTACAACCAGCTGTTCACGATGCACGGCACGGTCATGCTGCTGCTGTTCGCGACGCCGATCCTCTTCGCGTTCGCCAACTTCGTCGTGCCGCTGCAGATCGGCGCGCCGGACGTCTCGTTCCCGCGGCTCAACGCGTTCGCGTACTGGCTGTACCTGTTCGGCGGCTCGCTGGTGATGCTCAGTTTCCTGACGCCGAGCGGCGCGGCCGACTTCGGCTGGTTCGCCTACACGCCGCTGAGCGACGTCGAGAACTCGCCCGGCGTCGGGGGCAACATGTGGGTGGTGGGCCTGGTCATCTCCGGCCTGGGCACCATCCTCGGCGCGGTCAACATGATCACCACCATCGTCACCCTGCGGGCGCCCGGCATGACGATGTTCCGGATGCCGGTCTTCACCTGGAACATCCTGATCACGAGCGTGATGGTCATCCTCGTGTTCCCCCTGCTCGCGGCCACGCTGCTCGCGCTCGGCGCGGACCGGATCCTCGACGCCAAGGTGTACGAGCCGTCCACCGGGGGCCCACTGATGTGGCAGCACTTGTTCTGGTTCTTCGGCCACCCCGAGGTCTACATCATCGCGCTGCCCTTCTTCGGCATGATCACCGAAGTCATCCCGGTCTTCTCCCGCAAGCCGCTGTTCGGCTACAAGGGCATGGTCGGCGCGACGGTCGCGATCGCGGCGCTGTCGATGAGCGTGTGGGCGCACCACCTGTTCGCCACGGGCCAGGTGCTGCTGCCGTTCTTCAGCTTCCTGAGCTATCTGATCGCCGTGCCGACCGGAATCAAGTTCTTCAACTGGATCGGCACCATGTGGCGCGGACAGCTCACGTTCGAGACACCGATGCTGTTCGCCATCGGCTTCCTCGTCACGTTCCTACTGGGCGGCCTCACCGGTGTGCTGCTGGCCAGCCCGCCGGTCGACTGGCACGTATCCGACTCGTACTTCGTAGTCGCGCACTTCCACTACGTGCTCTTCGGCACGATCGTGTTCGCCGTCTACGCCGGGGTCTACTTCTGGTTCCCGAAGATGTTCGGCCGCATGCTGAACGAGCGACTCGGAAAGATCCACTTCTGGCTGACCTTCATCGGCTTCCACACCACGTTCCTGGTGCAGCACTGGCTGGGCAACGAAGGCATGCCCCGGCGGTACGCCGACTACCGCCCGGCCGACGGGTTCACCACGCTCAACACGATCTCGACGATCGGGGCATTCGTCCTCGGCGTTTCGATGTTGCCGTTCATCTTCAACTGCTGGAAGGCCTACAAGGCCGGTCCCGTGGTGCTGGCCGACGACCCGTGGGGGCACGGCAACTCGATGGAGTGGGCGACCTCCTCGCCACCACCGCTGCGCAACTTCGACCGGATGCCCCGCATCCGGTCCGAGCGCCCCGCCTTCGACCAGAAGTTCCCGGAGCTGGCGGCCGGCGCACAGTCCATCGCGGGGCCGCCGGAGGGCGGCGCCAAGCCGTTCACCCGGGAGTCGGACGGCGGCGCCTCCTACCCCGAAGACACACCGCGGCGCTGACCGTCCTTGGTTACGCGGTCCAGGTCGCGTTCCCCGTCCAGTCCGCCGGCCTCGCGCGTGGACGCAGCCGCGAAGCGAGTTCCTGGTCGGTGACGCCGAGATGCAGCAACCACATCCGATCTGCAAGTCGGACAGCGAGATCGACATACGCACCCTCGCGCGATCCCGTTAGACAATTGTCTAGATCGAACGCATTAGGCGATCGCCCAAATCCCTGGTACGGTCTGTCGCATGGGAAACCGCGAAGCCCTGCTCGCCGGCGCCAAGGAGTGCCTGCGGCAGAAGGGATATGACCGCAGCAGCGTCCGGGACATCGCCGCGGCGGCCGGCGTGAGCATGGCCGCCATCGGATACCACTACGGTTCCCGCGAAGCCCTGCTCAACCAGGCGCTGTTCGAGCTCCTCGACGAGTGGGGCGACTCGATGGGCCGAGCCCTGCGCCCCGACGCCGACGGCTCCACCAAGGCGCACTTCGCCCAGCTGTGGCAGAGCCTGATCGACGACTTCACCGCCCAGCCCGACCTCTGGCTCGCCTCGGTCGAACTGTTCATGCAGGCCCAGCGCCAACCCGAGTTGCGCGAGGCCCTCGCTGCGGGCACGGCACAGGGCCGCCGCGGCATGGCGGCGATCCTCGAAAGCGTGCCCGAGGACCAGGTCTCCGATCAGTCGGTACGCACGCTCGGCAGCGTCCAGATGGCCCTCATGTCCGGCGTGATGATCCAGCACCTCAGCGACCCCGCCACGGCGCCGACGGCGGAGGAAATCCTCGAAGGGCTCCGCGCCCTCGCCACACTCGCCGACTGACACCGAACGTCCGTCGCCATCAATCACTTTGTAGGAGAAGACTCAGCATGACCGCTCAGACCCTGGAACAGCACGCGTCGGTGAGTTCGGTGAACTCCGCGGACGGCACGCCCATCAGCTACCGCAGCACCGGAACCGGCCCCGGCCTGATCATCGTGCCCGGAGCGCTCGCGCTGGCCGCGGATTTCGATCCCCTGGCCGCGGCCTTCGCCGGCCGGTTCACCGTGCACACGATCGAGCGGCGCGGCCGAGGTGCCAGCGGGCCGCAGGGAGACAACTACAGCGCCGACGCCGAGTGCGCGGACATCGAAGCGGTGCGCGCCGCGACCGGGGCACGCTTCCTCCTCGGGCACAGCTTCGGCGGGTTCCTGGCCCTGGAAGCCGCGCTCAAGACCAACGCCTTCGACCGCATGGCGGTCTACGAGCCGGGCGTCTGCATCGACGGCTCGATCCCGATGGACTGGGCCGAGCAATGCCAACGACAACTCGACGCGGGCAAGCCCTTCGAGGCGTTCCTGACCTTCGTCCAGGGCATCAACCCGCAGACCAGCGGCAAGGCCCCGCGCTGGCTCCTGCGCGCCATCATCCCCCTGGCCATCAAGAAGCACGAACGGCAGCAGAAGTACGCCCTGCTGGCGGGCACCATCCGCGAACACGCCGAAGAGGCGCGCCGAAACAACGACTACCGCAAGTACGCGGGGATCACCATGCCGGTGCTCCTGATGGCCGGCAAGGAAGCAGACAAGACCGGCGCGGGTCGGGCACCAGGTCGGCTCAAGGACGTCCTGCCCCAATCCGAGCTGACCCTGTTCCCAAAACTCGACCACTTCGGCCCCGAGAAGGACCCCGCGGCGATCGCCGCCACCGTCACCGCTTTCTTCCTCGGCGTCCCACGTTGAGCACCACCACGCACGAGTTCGCCGGACCGACGGCACGCGCTCATCCACTACGAGGTCACCGGTTCAGGACCACCGAGGGCTGGATGCTTCGCAGGAGCCCGACCATGCCGCCACCGATCGAAGTCCGACGCGATCATCGTGGGTGCATCCGCTTCCGCCGCCGAAGCTGATGCGCTACCGGGTGACTTCGCTCGATCGGGCCTGGGCTTGGTCTTCGGCCTGTCCGAGCCAGCTGGGGTACCAACGTTTGAAGCCCATCGGCTCGGCGGCGGAGCAACCCGAATTGACGGCCGGTTCAGGGCCGGCTCGAGGTGGATCTGGCGGCCTCGCCAGCGCGAGGCGCCCGGCGAGATTGCCCGGCACGTAGTCGTAGCCGCAGCTACAACAGGTCTCCGAATCTTCACGAACGGTCCCACGGTCGACACCACCACATCGCCGGGCCTGGTTAGACGCGCAGCGGCTCGGGTTCGGCGTCGGCGAGGGCCGTCTCCAACTCGGTCCCCGTCGGCTGCTTGCGAGCCGGGCGCAGCGCTCAATCGGCCTGGATTCCAGCCCGCTAGCACCGGTCGGGCGCCGAGCGCGACCATCTCCTCCACGACGAGCCCTCCTAGTCGACACCCTTGCGGTCGTCGGCCGGTTTGCGCGGGAGTGAAGTGCGGGTATGACGGTGCCTGCGGCAGCCCGGCTCAAGGAGGATCGGCGTGGGAATCGGGACAGTATCTTGCTGATCGCGGTCGGTGCGGGCGTGACGATGGCCGCGCTGACCCGGACGTGATCGCCGCCTTGGCGCGGCTGCCGTGACGTACCTCCGCGGCCTTGTCTGTCTTTCGTAAATCGCCTTCGTGCTGAATTCCCGTGCCGATATGGCCATCGTTGCTCGGTCCATAATGGAGACGTGGTCGGCCGGGCTCGAGGTGAAGGAACCCTTCGTTGACTGACCGGTGGTACCGCAATGCGGTGATCTACAGCCTGGATGTGCGTGCGTTCCAGGACTCGAACGATGACGGTGTCGGAGACCTGCGCGGGCTGATCAGCCGCGCCGACTACCTCACCCGGCTGGGCATCACGGCGATCTGGCTTTCGCCGATCCATCCCAGCCCTTGGCGCGACGGCGGATACGACATCACCGACCACTACAACGTCGACCCGGCGTTGGGCAGCCTCGGTGACTTCGCGGAGCTGATGAACGTGGCCGACGAGCGCGGCTTGCGGATCATGTTGGATCTCGTGGTCAACCACACCAGTGACCAGCATCCGTGGTTTCTCTCGGCCTGCGAGGACCCACGCTCGCCGTACCGCGACTGGTACGTGTGGTCGCAGGAGGAGCCGGCCGACCGCACGGAGGGGATGGTGTTCCCGGGCGTCCAGAAGGAGACATGGACCTACAGCGACCAGGCCGGAGCCTGGTACCACCACCGGTTCCACGACTTCCAACCCGACCTCAACACCGCCAATCCCGAGGTACGCAAGGAGATCTACAAGATCGTGTCGTTCTGGGGTCGCCTCGGCGTGAGCGGGTTCCGGATGGACGCGGCCCCGTTCGTCATCGAACGCACTGGCGTAGGCACGGACCCGAGCGACCGGGACTACAGTCTGCTGACCGAAATGCGTGAGAAGACCTCCTGGCGGCGTGGCGACGCCGTCTTCCTCGCCGAGGCCAACGTGCCGCACGACGAACTGGAGCTGTTCTTCGGCAACGGCGACGGCGCGGCCACGCGGCTGCAGATGCTGTTCGCGTTCCGGCTCAACGAGGCCCTGATGCTGTCCCTGGCACGCCAGGACCCGACCGCGATCAAGGAGGCCCTGGCGAGCCTTCCGGCTTTGCCGCGGCACGGTCAGTGGGCGACGTTCCTGCGCAACCACGACGAGGTTGATCTGTCCGGCCTGCCGGCCGAGGCGCGGCAGGACGTGTTCGAGGCTCTCGGGCCGGACCGCCGGCACCAGATCTACGGCCGAGGGATCCGCCGTCGACTCGCGACCATGCTCGACGGTCGCCAGGACCGGCTACGGATGGCGTACAGCCTGCAGTTCACGATGCCCGGGACGCCTGTGCTGCGCTACGGCGACGAAATCGGGATGGGCGAGGACCTTCGTCTACCCGAACGGGACGCGATCCGCACCCCTATGCAATGGTCGGACACGCCCAACGCCGGTTTCAGCGAAGCCCCGGCGGACCGGCTGGTACGACCGGTCATCGACGAGGGCGACCACTCCTATCGCCACGTCAACGTCACCGATCAGCGCCGCGATCCCGACTCGCTGCTGACCTGGTTCGACCGGATGCTGCACACCCTGCGCGAATGCGAGGAGATCGGCGTGGGCGAGCATCACGTCGTGCCTGTCGACGCGACCGGCGTCCTCGCGCACCGCGCCGACGCAGCCGCGGGCTCGGTGGTATTCGTCCACAATCTCTCCGGCGAGCCCGCCCGGGTCTGCCTGTCCCACACGCCCGACGACAGCGGAAACGGACAGAAACCCGTCGAGGTCTTCAGCAACCGCGAGTACGAGGAGCTCCGCCTGGACGACCTGGAGGTGGACCCGTACGGCTACCGGTGGATCCGGCTGCGCCGGACACACGCACGCTGGTAGCAGTCACCGTCCCGAACGGAGCTCGGCGGCTCGTTGCTCACCGATTCCCGCCCGACCCCGCCGGCTCTTCACGACTCAGGACGAATAGGAAGGGCTTTTCGAGGCCGCGCATGTCCATGGCTCCGACGAGGATGTCGTCGTCGACCTTGCGGAACACGTCGTGGATCGGCAGAGCGTCGTAGCACATCGTGGCGGTTACCACGCCGCGGTACTCGGTCAGCCGCAGGCGCGCCTTCGGCTTCCCGGTGGACACGAGTGGGCGGATCACCGAGAAGATGCGCTCGGCGAACGGCGCGTGCAGCAGTCGCGGGTGGCGGATCAGCGCCAGTGGCACAAACGCCGGGTTGACGCCGACTCGCCGCCCGCCACCGGCATCGAAGATGAGGGGGTGAGCCTCATTCGGGCCGACGAAGCGCTTGCCCCGCCAGCCAAGGTGCTCCAGCATTCCGTCGAGCAGATGACCGGTGGCTAAGCCCTCGCCATGCCATGACCCGATCATCTCGTCGAGGCTGACCGTGTCCAGACTGTCGTAGAAGGCGAGCGCCACCTCCAACGTTGTCCCTTGCTGCAGCTCGCGCAGACGCGCCCGCAACCCATGTCGGTCCGCGGCTGCGCCACCATGCTCATGCGTACTCCGGCGTTGGTCCATGCTCACGGCGTCCCTCGTTTTTGACTCAGCGTTCTCCGTCGTCGGCGCGTCGTGGGGTGCCGAGCTGACAAGGAGCGTTGAACGGTCTCGCGCACGAGATAGCCGCTGCTCGAAATCGGTGCGAGCCGTGTCGTCCCAGCGAGGAACCGATCTTTCGCCACCCGCATTATCTCACCCACCCCGACGCCCGCGCTGCGCACCGGTCCGGCCGTCCGAACATGATCCAACCAGCACCAGATGTGACGCTCGATCGCGGCCTGATGTCAAGGCTCTGCAACGCCGATGCGTCAAGCTGTGACCAGTCATCCGGCTTCCCGCTATCCTCGCGCGTGGACGCAGTGCGAGGCGGGCTTGCTAGTCGGTGACGCCGAGGTGCAGCAGCCACATACGGTCTGCCGCTCGGACAGCGAGGTCGACATACGCTCCCTCGTACCGGCCGCGGCATTCCACCGTGACGGACCACGCCTGCGCATCGTGCGGCCAGAGCCGACCCAGCAGGGCGACGGTCCAGTCGCCGAGGGCCTCAGCGAGCTCGCGTGGCGGTGATCCTCGCACCCATGTCTCCTCGGGCCGCCAGGGAATGAACAGTCCGGGCAGCGACTCCCGGGTCACCTCCAACCACGAACTGACCGGCCCAAGGCGCGAGACCCGGCAGTCATCAGGCAGCAGCGCCGCTACCGAGGCGACCACGTCGTCGCCGGCAAGCGGACCTTCGGAGAGGGTGAACGTGCACGCGTGGTTCAGCTCATCCAGCACGTCCTCAAGCACTCGCAACGCGTCTCTGACGATGTCGGGAACCAACTCCAGCCGCGCCTCTCGCGCTGCGCCGAAGGACCGCCAATCGAAGACTGTCACGGCGTCCACGTTAGTGAAACCTGCAAGACGCCCGCGAGGATGAGCCTGCGCGTCGCCGGCGGAGCCGCTCAGCCGTCACGTCGGCGCGCGTAACCCCCGTCTCAAGTGCAGGTGACTGGGCCCAGCCGCCGCCTTCCCGCACGCCGGGCTTGCTCAGATAGAACGCCGGCATCCGGCAAGCCCGGCGCACGCGCGGACGACACCCTGGCTCCCCCTCACCCCGACAGGAGTTAGCAGACGGACCTCAGGGTCCTTCCTCGTTACTGAGCGGTGCCGATGAGTGCGGCGATGAGGCCGTACTCGATCGCGGTGGCGGCGGATGCCGCTGCCTGCCAGGACACGATCGTGAGGACGGCGACCGCGGCGATCGTGCTGAGCCGAGTCATGATGCGCATCGGACCTCCTTGGCGCTGGACTACGTGATTTCCTGCACCTGTTATTCGGAGCGGCGGCGTCGCACGGATGGCACAACGGGGCATCGATTTCCGCAGCGGCATAAGGACCTTTTATGCGCTCCGGGTCGTCGGCGTGCTGGAGTGCGCCCGGCGCGCTGCCGTTCCCTCAACAGCGAGGGTCTCTGAACAGACCTGCGCCAGAAGGTGCGTCGACGTCAGGGCCGCCCAGCGCTACGGGATATGGCCACACGCACCTTGTCTGACCTACATCGCGGAGGCAGCGTGGCACCGGAGCTCCGGCCGGGCGACGGTGCGCCGTACGGGAGGACGCCAAACCGTCGGAATCCCGGCCGGACATCGCACCGGTGTGAGGCGAGCTGTCACGTTGGACCATGCGGATTGGACACCGCATCCAGCTGGGGTTCATTGCTGCGGCGCCGTTCCGCGACGCTCATCGGCTGGCGTTCACGAGGACGCCGGGCCGGCACCGATGCCGGTCAGCAGATCGGCGAGCTCGGTGCGGCGGTAGAGGACCGTCTTGCCGACGCGGTGTCCCTCGGCCAGGCCGGTGCGGTGCAGCAGCCTCAGGTGCTGGCTCACCGCCGAGGGCGTCACGCCGAGCTCGGCGGCGAGGTCGCCGGTCGTACGGCCGTGACCGAGCCGTTCCAGGATGCGGGCGCGGGGGGCGCCGACGAGACGGCTGAGATCGTGCGGCGACGGGGGCGCCACCACGGTCCACAGATGTCCTTGCCCGCGCGGCGGGTAGCCGACCAACGGGTCCGCGCCGACGTCGTACGGAATGACGGCGTGTGGACCGAACAGCGTTGGCTGCAGCACGAGTCCGCGGCCGTCGACGTGCTCGGTACGGCTGGGATCGCTGACCCGGTCGACGCGCAGCCGGCCGTCCTGGTAGCTGATCGCGGGACCCAGCTCGTCGAGCATTGCGCCGGTCCCGTGCCGGGTGATGACCTGCCCGCGGTAGGTGATGTCCGCCGACAGGATCGTCCGCATACGGGGCCAGTACGGCGCCATTGCGGTACGCCAGTAGTCGCGGAGCGCGTCGACGACCTTGGTGATGCCGTGAGGACCGGCCAAATGGCCGGGCACCTCGTCGTTGACCGCGGCCAGTTGCCGGTCGAACGTGTCCCGGTCCACCGTGGCGACGACGTCGAGCTCGTCGTCGAACTGGGTGAGCGGGGAGGTGGGACGCGGCGTGAGGAAGTCGGGGCTGCCCATCGTGGCGTTGACGAGCAGGCGGAGCACATCCCAGTCGAGCGAGCCGAGCAGCGGCTGTACCGCGCGCACCCAGGGCAGTTGAAGCGGGAAACGGCCGGGGTCACGCAGCGCGCGCAAGGACAGAACGGTCTCCATGGCCGGCGAGACCGCGAACCGCACCTCTTCGAGATCCTGCGCGGTCAGAACGTACGTGAGCATGGCCGGTGGTCACCCCGCAGACCTCTCTCGATGTAGCTTCAGTCTAAATCGTTGCCGGGGACCGCGCCGATGGGACCAGAGTCGCAGTCATGACGGCCACTGCGACGACTACCGCGAACGCCGACGCCCGGCCCCGGGCCGGGCAGCTGGGGCTGCTCGCCCTGTGCTCGGCCGTGGGCGTCGGCACCATCTACTTCCCGCAGGCGCTGATCGCCGACGTGACGACGTCGCTGCACGTTCCGATCGATCAGGCGGCTCTGGTCGTGACCGCCCCTCAGGCGGGATACGCCTTGGGCATCCTCATCCTCGTGCCCCTGGCTGACACCGGCGTTCACCGGCGGCTTCTCCTCGCGCTGTTCCTCGGCACCGCGGTGTGTGCGGGCGTGGCGGCCCTCGCTCCGTCGCTGTCGGTCCTGCTCGTCGCGTCATTGCTGATGGGGTGCGCGGCCGTCGCCGCTCCGGTGATCGGCCCGTACGTGGCCGACCGGACCGGCCCGAGCCGGCTGGGCAGTGTCAGCGGCGTCCTGCTCAGCGCCGCGATCGCCGGCATGATCGCCTCTCGCGCCGTCGCCGGGCACCTGAGCCAGTACTCCTGGCGTTACGCGTACGCCGCCGCGGCGGTTCTCGCGGTGCTGTGCGCCATGGCGGTGTGGTCGATCGTGCCCCGTCCCGCGGCGGTGACGCCGCTGAGCTTTCCCGGGTATCTGCGGCGACCTGTCGACCGACTGCTGGCCGGGCCGGACCTTCGCCGATCCGCGTTCTATCAGGCCTGCGTGTTCGCCGCCTTCACCGGGACCTGGGCCACGCTCGCGATCACCCTGCGCCAGGACCACAACCTCGGCGCGACGGCGATGAGCTGGGTCGGTCTCGTCGTCGTCGCGACGATGGTGGTCGTCCCGGCGAGCGGCCGGGCCGTGGACCGCTGGGGCCCGGAGCCGGTGACGACCTGGGCGCTGGTCGGGACGCTGGTCGCGGCCGGGCTCCTGGCCGGAGCCGTCGTGCGTGGCACGGCCGGGCTGGTCTTGCTGGTCGCCGGCGTGCTGGTGCTTGACGTCGCCATGCAGACCGGGATGATCGCGAACGTCACCCGCATGTACCGCTGCGGATCCGGGGCGCGCAGCGCGATGAACACCGCCTACATGGTGTGTGCGTTCCTGGCCGGCAGCCTCGGATCGTGGGTGGCGGTGCGCTTGTATCACGCCGCGGGCTGGTGGACCGTGCCCGTCATGGCGGCGATCCTCGCCGCTGTCGCGGCCGTCGTCCACGCCACCGCTGTCCACACCCGGCAGGCGCACGGTTGACAGCCTGACGACGCTCCGGAGACGTTCACCCACACACACGATTGCCCTACGACGAGCACACATGCGACGAAAGGATCCAGACGATCATGCGATTCGCGATCAACCTGCCCCCGTTTGCTCCGCCGGCGACACTGCTCGAACTGGCCGTCGACGCCGAACGGGCCGGCTGGGACGCGGTCTTCTTCTGGGACCACATGACCTGGCTCCCCGAGAAGCGACTCGACGTGCACGATCCGTGGGTACTGCTCGGCGCCGTCGCCACCAACACCGAGCGCGTGCTGCTAGGCACCATGGTGACGCCGCTCGCACGGCGGCGGCCGTGGAAGGTCGCGAAAGAGCTCACCACCCTCGACCACCTCAGCGGCGGCCGCGCCGTTCTCGGTGTCGGGCTGGGCGCCCCGGCGGACGCCGAATTCGAGGCCTTCGGGGAAGCGGGAGACGCGCGACGGCGTGCGGCGGTGCTCGACGAGGGCCTGACGGTTCTCGACGGACTGCTGCGCGGGCCGGTCGACCACGACGGGAAACACTTCACCGTGCAAACCGAGATGCTCCCGCGCCCGGTTCAGCGGCCTCGCCCGCCGATCTGGGTCGCCGGTGAGAGCCCGCATCGCCGCCCACTGGAACGCGCCGCCCGGTGGGACGGATTCGTCCCGCTCCCCAGTGCTGAGGCGCTCACCCCCGACCGGCTCGCGGCCTACCTCAGTGGCGTCGAGCGTCCGCCGGCCTGGGACGTGGTCGCCCTGCACCTGGAGGGAGTGCGCGCCGACGAGTACGCGGCCGCGGGCGCCACCTGGCTCGTCGAGGGCATGAACCCCGACGGCGACTGGATCGACGATCTTCGCGCATTGGTTCGTCGCGGCCCGCGCGCCTGACGGCCGGGGCCGGGCCGGAGGGCCGCTCAACTCGGAGCTACATCGGCTGGGAGCGGCCCCCGGTCCCAACGCCACGCTGTCTCAGCGCGAGGCCGCCCGCCACCAGGCAGGTCGCGCCGATGCCGGCCATCACGACCCATCCATTCGTGACCGGGTCGTGTACTTCGTAAGCGCGGGCCCACCATGACGCGGTTTGCGCCGGTAGGGGAACTCAACTGGCCCGACCAGTGTCCGGTCGGGTCGCCACCGGGTGTTCACCTTGACCTAAAGGAGTGTGATGTTCAACCACGCGCCACCTGACTATGTGTGTCCCTTCTGCCGACTGGCGCAGGGTGGCGAGGACGAACATCGAAAGCAGCATGACGTCGTGAAGCGCGACGAACTGGCCACCGCATTCGTCTCGCCACGATGGTGGCCGAAGAATCACGGTCACGTGATGGTCGTGCCGAACGCTCACTACGAGAACCTGTATGACCTGCCGAATCGCTACGGGCACGCAATCCACGACCTGGCACGCGAGGTCGCGATCGCGATCCGGCAGACCTACGGCTGCGATGGAACCTCTTTGCGGCAGCACAACGAGCCCGCCGGAAACCAAGACCGGTGGCATTACCACATGCATGTCTTCCCACGGTATGCCGGCGACGACCTCTACGTCACCCGCCCGGAGCAGGACTTCGCTCCGGCGGAGCTGCGCTTGCCATATGCGGAGAAGCTACGCGAGTACTTCGAGTCGACGGCACCGAACTGATCCGAGGCGGGCCCAAATCAGTGCCTGGACCGCGCGAGGGCGAAGCATTTTGTGGCCGCAAGGCGTCCAGCTGCGGACGACTCAGCCGCGCCGCGCCCACCTGCGTCGGCGGGATTAAAGGGTGCATCCCAGCAAGGTGGACCAGGGACGCGCACCGCCGTGCCAGAGGCTTCGCCTGCCGTTGCAGAGCTGCCAGGTGGCGGCAGTCCACATCACGGCTCCTTGTGTGGCGGGGAGTGTTTCGTCCCGGACTGGGTCCGGCAAAGTCGGCCACTAGACTCCGCGCATGCAACATTGCCGACCTTCCTTCACAAAACGCACAGCGATCGGGGCGCTACTGCTGGTCTCGGCCTTGGCCGGCTGCGGCTCCAAAGCGGAATCATCCGCCGATGCCACGTGGTCGAATCCTGACACCGCCGCTACCGCGACCACCTCCCGTGCTGCTTCCCCTTCCGCATCCTCCTCCCCCACCGTGGACGAGTCGCGGAAGGCGGAGGCGGCGCAGAAGCCCAAAGTGGCACAGAAGCCCAGAGCGCCACAGAAGACGGAGGCGCCGAGCGGAGGCGGCACCAAGTACCCGGGCTGTGCCGACGGCGACTGCCAAGTGTCCTTCTCCGGTTCGGTCGAGTTCTCCCTAAGCAGGTGGAAGGTGTCGGCCTACGTGGAGGATGGCGGTGTCAGCGTGCGACTGATCAAGCCCAATAGCATGGGCGGCGGTGGCGGCTTCATGGCAGGGCCCGGGTGCACTGTGGAGGTACACGCCGACGGCGGCGGGCGAGTCGGATGCGACCGGCCCAGAGCCGAGCCCGAGCCGGGAGGGTACGTCGTACACCTGCTGGAACTGGACGGGAAAGCCGCCGTCATCCGAGCGATCCTGGGCTGACCGTGAGGATCGCTCTCGCACCCTGACTGTGCCGGGCTGTGGTCTGGTGGCCGTGCGTGTGACATTGGTCTGATTGGCTTCGTGCCTTTGAGTCGACTTGTCCACGCACGGTCATCGCGCTGCCACATGCGGAACAGGGCATACACCGCCGACCAGGATCCGTACTGCGGTGGCACGTCCCGCCACGGGGCGCCCACCCGGATCCGTTACCGGATCGCGTCAATCAACCGCCGCCTGCTCCATGGCGACGGTCGACCCGGCCGCTTCGGCGCCGGCAGCAACGGCACCAGGATCTGTCTCATCGACCTGACGGGCTCCTAGGCGCCCACCGCCTTCCGGGTATGCCAGGCAGCGCTTCGAGATGTCGGGCCAGCTGCCGCCCAGGGTGTCGACCGCCGCGAGCGCCGCGGGTTTCTTGTCGCGCAGCAGCGCCTCGCTGAACGACAGCATTTTCTTGTGGCCGTACCGGTCGGCGATGCAGCGGATGTAGTAGAAGCCGATGCCATAGGCGCCGTCGATCTCCCAGTCGGTCGCATCGTCATTCGGCGTGACCATCGCCGGGTCCCCTGCGAAGTGTTTCTCGCGCAGGTAACGCCGCACCGCCTGCCGCCCGCCGTAGGCGGCGTTGCCGCGGCCGTCCCCACTCGATGTGTTCGGCGATGCCCTCGGTGGCCCACCAGATCGCGCCCTGGAACTGGTTGTCGTCGCGGCCGGCGAGCGTCGCGACGTGTCCCTTCTCGTGCTTCAGCGTCGCCGCCGGCGATCGCGTCGAGGCGGAGCACGATGTCGGATCGTCTCTCCGTGGCCGGTATGGCATCGCCGACCACCCAGTCCTCGAGGTCGCCTCCGAACCACTTCTGCCATTCCGTTAGGCCGGCGAGGTAGACGATGCAGCGGTGCTTCGTGCAGGCCCGCGAGGTCCGTCTCCGACAGCCCGCCCAGGTGCAGCTCCGGTGTCAGACCGAGCGGAACGCCGGAGGTCACCAGGACGGCGGTCGGTGCCGTGGCGAGTCGGGACGCCAGCCGGGCGAGCAGCTGCACGGCCCAGCCACCCGACCGGTCGACATCCTCGATCAGCAGCACCCGGCCAGTGCCCGCGGCGAGGTCTCGTGCGGCCCGGTCCAGATCCGCGGCGGTGGGTTCGTCCGGCAACTGCGCCGCACCGACGTCGCGCAACAGCTGGTTCCACATCAGCCGGCCCGTGTCCGTGCCCACCCCCGAGGCCCGGAACGCGGTCAGCTTCCGCCGATGGGCCGACGCCGCGGCGGCATCGGTGAGCGTCGTCTTCCCGGCTCCGGCCGGCCACGTCAGCACCAGAAGCCCCCCATTGCCGCGCTCGGCCCGGTCGAGCAGCTCCTGCACGGCAGCCAGTTCGCGCCGACGTCCAACCGGGGTCACGTGCCCAGCCTCCTCGAACTCTTGATGCGACGTGCGATGTGCAATATATTGCACGTCGGAGGCGGCGACTGCCAACTCTCAAGATCCGCCCCGACCACCCGCCCGGAGCGGCTGACGGAAGGACGAGCCTCATGAGCACCACTGGTCAGGAGATCAAGAACGTCGTGTTGGTGCACGGCGCGTTCGCCGACGGTTCGGGCTGGCGCGGCGTGTACGACAACCTGACGGCCCGCGGCTACCGGGTCACGATCGTGCAGAACCCGCTCACCTCGCTGGAGGACGACGTCGCGGCGACCACGAGAGTGCTCGACCTGCAGGACGGCCCGACGATTCTAGTGGGCCACTCCTGGGGCGGCACGGTCATCACCGAGGCCGGCGTTCACCCCAAGGTCGCCGGACTGGTGTACGTGTCGGCGCTGGCGCCGGACGCCGGCGAGACCACCGCCCAGCAGTACGAGGGATTCGCTCCGACGCCCGACTTCGTCATCGACGTCGAGGACGGATATGGCTTCCTCAACCACGACACGTTCAAGGCTGGGTTCGCCGCGGACGCCAGCGACGCCGACGCGGCCTTCCTCCGCGACGCGCAGGTGCCCATCAACATGGCGGTGTTCGCGGCGCCGGTGAAGAACGCCGCCTGGCGAGACAAGCCGAGCTGGGCCGTCATCGCGACGGAGGACAAGGCGTTCGACCAGGCGATGCTGCAGTACATGGCCAAGCGCATCGGCGCGCGGGTCACCAACGTTCCGGCCAGCCACGCCGTGTACGTGACGCAGTCCGGCGTGGTCGCCGACGTCATCGCGACCGCCGCGGCCACCGCGCGCTGAACCACGTCCCTGGGCCGGCTCGTGCGCGTCCGGTGAGCCGGCCCCGAACGCCCCCGGAGTGTGACCGCATGTCGAGCACGCCGTTTCAGGTGGCACTGTGGATCGAGCTTGTCGCCGCAGGTCTCGGCGGCCTGCAGGGCGCCCTGTTCGCGGCAGGAGAAAGACATCGCCGCATCGACGTGCTCGGCGTCGTCGTGATCGGGCTCGCCGTCTCCGTCGGCGGAAGCCTGCTCCGCGACACGGTGCTCGATCAGCCGCCGGTCGTGATCTGGAAGAACTGGTATCTGCTGGTGGCCGGCGCCGCAGCCGTCCTCGGCATGATGCTGCACCCCGCGCTCGGTCGAGCGGGCCGGCTGATCACCGTGCTCGACGCGGTCGTCATGGGCCTGTTCGGCGCGATCGGGGCCTCGAAGGCGCTGTCGCTCGGCGTCGGGGCGGCCGGGGCGCTGGTCGTCGGCGTCATCGCAGCCATCGGGGGTGGAATGCTGCGCGACGTCATCCTGAACCTGCCGGTCTCCTTCCTCCACGTCGGCACGCTCTACGCCGTGGCCGCCGGTGCCGGCGCTGGGACACTCATCCTGCTTGCCGAACTCGGCACCCCGACCGTGATCGCGGGTCTGACCTGCGTGGCCGTGACCACGTCCGTGCGTCTGGCCGCCGTTCGCTTCGGGTGGACCTTCCCGACCAGCGTGCAGGCATACCGCGGGCGGCCGAAGGCGCCGTCGGACTGACTTCGGGTGACTGCCTGGGCCGCGTCCGATCCGCCGTCGCGACCCTTCTGCGAGCCCGCGAACCCCGGCATCGTCAGTCGCGGGGACGAACGCTGGTGAGCGTTCGCATGGCGATGTCGACGGAGGCCTGGAGGTCTTCACGGCTGGCGCCGGCCGCGGCGTGGACGGCGTGGCCTTCGCTGAGCGCCATCACGAATCGGGCCAGCGCCCGGGCATCCATGCCGTCCGGGAGGTCGCCCTCCTCGGCCGCGCGGGACAGCCGTTCGTTGAGGGCGTCTTCGGTGGCGGCCCGTCCGGTGGCAAGGATCTCGGAGATCCGGCCGTTCTCGGGCGAGCAGGCCAGGCCTCCCTGGACGGAGAGGCAACCCGCCGGGTGATCGGCGGCGGTGAGACCGTCGGCGCTGGAGCGCAGGAATGCTTCGACGGCGGCGTACGCGGTGGGTTGTGCGAGTGCGGCGCGAGCCCTCGCCACCTGGGCCGCGTGGTAGCGGGCGAAGGCGCGCTGGAACAACTGCTCCTTGCTACCGAAGGCGGCGTACAGGCTCGGCCGGTTGATGCCCATCGCGTCGGTGAGGGTGCTCAACGACGCACCCTCGTAGCCGTGCCGCCAGAAGACCTCCGTGGCGCGGTCGAGGACCGTCTCCTCGTCGAAGGCCCGCGGTCGTCCGGTGGTCGTGGTCCCAGTCATCGCCCTAGCCTACCGCTCGGTACAAATCGTGATCCAGGTCTCCTACCGAGCGGTACAGAACTTGCTAGGGTTGCGCTCGAACCGAGCGGTACAAAACGCGGTGCCGCACATCGAGGAGGAAGCGCATGACCATCACGCTGATCACCGGCGCGAACAAGGGCATCGGTTTCGAGACCGCCAAGCAGCTCATCGAGGCCGGCCACACCGTCTATGTCGGCGCCCGTGACGTCGAGCGCGGCGAGCAGGCCGCGGCGGCGCTGGGCGCACGGTTCGTGCAGCTCGACGTGACCGACGACGCGTCGGTGAGCGACGCGCTGGCGACCATCGACACGGTCGAAGGGCGGCTCGACGTGCTCGTGCACAACGCCGGCATCCTCGCCGACGGAGTCGTCGACGGACCAGGCGCCTTGCGGGCCTTCGACACCAACGCCGTCGGGATCGTCCGCGTCACCGAGGCGGCGCTGCCCCTGCTGCGGAAGTCCTCGAACCCCACGGTGGTCACCGTGTCGAGCAGCATGGGGTCCTTCTGGGCGGTCACCAACCCGGAGCGGCCGGAGTCCGGCATGCCGCTCGCGCTCTACGCCGCTTCCAAGTCGGCCGCCACCATGCTCACCGTCCAGTACGCCAAATCCCAGCCGGGCATCAAGTTCAACGCCATCGAGCCCGGCACCGCCGCCACCGACATGACCGCCGCCTACGGCATCGGACGGTCACCGGTGGAAAGCGCCAGGACCGTCGTCCGCCTGGCCACGCTCGGCGCCGACGGCCCGACCGGAACCTTCCAGGACGAGTTCGGGCACCTGGGCTGGTAAGGCACCGTGATCCGGCGAACAGTCCTTGACCCTGTGCCGAGAACACGGTGTTGATTCGGCGGAGCTGCGACCACGGGGAAAGGAATCAGCGGACATGAGGACCACATCGCTCGGCGACCTCGACCTCGTCGTCCTGGCCTGGCTGCTCGCCCAGGGCGACGCGGTCCGCCCCACGGACGGCTCGCGGCAGCTGCGAATCGTGTGCCGACCGGATCCGAGGTAAGGGAGCGCGCCGGCATGTCACGTACATCTCCCGTCATCGAGGTCGATCGGCTCAATCTCGCGTACGGCGAACTCCAGGCGGTGAAAGATCTGTCCTTTGTGGTCGAGCGCGGCGAGCTCTACGCGCTTCTCGGCACCAACGGGGCGGGCAAGACCTCGACCCTGGAGATCATCGAAGGACACCGTCACGCGTCGTCGGGAACCGTGCGGGTGTTCGGCAACAGCCCGACGGACCGGCCCGCGGTGCGACCCCGGATGGGGATAATGCTCCAGGAGAGCGGCTTCGCACCCGACCTCACCGTCTCGGAGACCGTCCGGCTGATCGGTCGGCTCAGTGGGCGGTCAGACTCGGTCGACCGCGTGTTGGGCATCGTCGATCTCACCGGCAAGGCCGGCAACCGGGTGTCGCAGCTCTCCGGTGGCCAGAAGCGGCGACTCGACTTCGCCACCGCCGTCTACGGACGACCCGAGCTGATCTTTCTGGACGAGCCCACGACGGGGCTCGACATCCAGTCCCGCGACGCCCTCTGGGCCGCCGTCGAACAGCTCCGTGAAGACGGCTCCACCATCGTGCTGACGACCCACTACCTGGAGGAGGCGCAGCAGTACGCCGACCGCATCGGACTGATGCACCGTGGTTCTTTCCGCGCACAGGGAACCGTGGCGGAGCTGACCCGGACGCTGCCGGCCGCCATCCGGTTCTCGCTCCCGCGAAACGCCCCGGCGCCGCCGGTGCGTGCCGCCGCGCTGTCCGACGAGTCGTACCTCGTCGAGACCTTCGAACTGCAGACCGACCTCAAGCAACTGCTCGACTGGGCAGCTGCCCACCGGGTCGAGTTGCACGGGCTGTCCGCGGCACCCACCCGGCTCGACGACGTCTTCCGCGCCATCGAGACCGATCCGGTCCCGGCCTGACCATCCAAAGAGGAATCCCCATGCTCTCCATCGCCCGAAGCGAGCTTGTGCAGATCCTGCGCAACCGGGCCGTGCTGATCACCAACCTCATCATGCCGGTCGCGGCGAGCGTCTTCTTCGTCTACTACCGCGACGCTTTCGAGGGGGCCGGCGGTCTCGGCTACGTCGCAGCCGTCATCGTCTTCACCATCGGCGCGTTCGCCCTTTACACCACCGCCGTGACCACCCTGGCTTCCCGCCGACAGAACCTGTTCCTCAAGCGACTGCGGTCCACCGCGGCGCGCGATCCGGCCATCCTGTCCGGTCTCGTGCTTCCGGTCAGCGCGATCGCGCTCATCCAGGTGGTGCTGATCCTCGGCGTGTCCGCCGCGATCGGCGACAGGCCCGCCAACGTCCCGCTCCTCGCGGTGGCGATCGCGTCGACATTCGCGATGCTGCTCGCGATGGCGATGGCGACGGCCGGCGTGACGCGTTCTCCCGAGCACGCCCAGGTGACCACACTGCCCCTGAGCCTGGGCACCATCGCCGTGGCCAGCTGGGTCGGCATCACCGGCACCGAGAACCTCACCCTGGTCAAGCGGCTGCTACCCGGCGGATCGGCCACCGAGCTGGTCATGAACACCTGGAACGGTGGAGTGCCACTCACCGACTCGCTGCAGTTGCTGGCTCCGACACTCGCCTGGGTCGTCGTGGCGATCGCGTTCGCCTCGAAGATGTTCCGCTGGGAGCCGGGCCAGTGACATCCCGCCATCGTGCCCGTTGCCTGCCGCCCGGCCGGTCAACACTGCGTTGGTGTGCCCTGTCGGCTCGTCTCCCGTGGCGCTTCGAAGGAGCGCAGCATGTGCTCCACGAACCGGCGCGAGGCCGTCGCAGCAGCCGGCCACGCCGCCGCGATGACTCCCGCGTTCCCGGCCAGCAACAGCCTCAGATCGCCAACCCCGATCCCCGGCCGCAGCGACCCCGCCGCCTTCGCCTGGTCGAGCAGCACCGTCAGCGCCCGGTCGTACTCCATCCGCTCGTCTTCCAGCCCCCGCCCGCCGAGGATGGCCGCGGTATACCCGCGATCCACCACTTGGGTCGCGCACAGCCGCAGGATCGTGTCCCGCAACGCCCGGGCCGGGTCCGAGTCCCGCACCACCTGCCGCCACGACGCGGCGCACTCGGCGTGCTGATCCGCGTACGTCTCCGCGACCAGGTCGTCGCGCGTGGGGAATCGCCGGTACAGCGTCGCCACGCCGACCCCGGCCCGCCGCGCCACTCGCGCCATCGGCACCCCCGGGCCGGCCTCGGCGATCAGATCCCGGGCCGCGGCGATGATCCGCACCCGGTTCTCCTCGGCGTCGATTCGCATAGTGACCCAGTGTAACGATCGGGCCGCCACCTGCCCGTTTCCCGCGTGTTGGCCAACTCCGCCCCGTCACCCGCGCGAGCAAGTGGACCAACCCCGGACGCCGATGACTCAGTTGATGGCCGGGCATCCCGCGACGGTCGCATCGTTGGTCCGTACCGACGCGAACCGTGAAAGAAGGAAAGTTGTGGGAACACTGGCCGGAACGACCAGCCTCGTCACGGGGGCAAGCCGGGGCCTCGGGCGGGCGATCGCCAAGCGGCTCGCCGCGGACGGGGGGCTGGTCGCGGTGCACTACGGCAGGGACGAGGCGGCCGCCAAGGCCACCGTCGCGGAGATCACCGGGACCGGTGGCGCGGCCTTCGCCGTCGGGGGACGGCTCGGCGTCCCCGGTGACGCCGAGAACCTCTGGAATGCCGTGGACGCCGCGTTGGCCGAGCGCGGCGCGCCACCCGGCATCGACGTGCTCGTGAACAACGCGGCGATCGGCGGGGCCACACCCGCGCTGGGCGCCGCGCGGCCGGCTGACTTCGACGAGCTGTTCGCGGTCAATGTCAAGGCACCCTTCTTCGTGATTCAGCGCGGCTTGGATCGGCTCCGGGACGGCGGGCGAATCGTCAACATCTCGTCGGTGGTCACCCGGATGGCAGTGCCCGACGTGCTCGGCTACGCGATGACCAAGGGCGCGATCAACACGATGAGTGTCACGCTGGCGCAGGAGCTGGGCCGGCGGGGCATCACGGTCAACGCGGTGCTGCCGGGAACCACGGCCACCGAGGCGAATACGGCGTTGTTCGACGCGATGCCCGCGTTTCGGGCGGCCGTGACCGGGCTCTCGGCCCTGCGCCGGGTCGGGGAGCCGGAGGACGTCGCGGACCTGGTCGCGTTTCTGGCCTCGCCGGCGGCTCGCTGGATCACCGGCCAGGTGATCGACGCGTCCGGCGGGGCACATCTGGGCCCGAGTGCGCTGGAGCCCGGCAACCTTCAGGACGAGAACGCAACCTCCCGTCATTGAGTGGGTTCCAACCACAGGGTGTCGGATTGAACTTCGAGGCTCACAACTCGGTCATGGTCGAACAGTTCCGTAAACGGATGGGCGACCGCTCCCCCATCTGGACCGAGGTCGCCGTTGTTGCCCTGGGTGAGCCGGCCATGCGTGTGGAGATCCGCGTCACCGCGATCATCCCCGCGGTGACTGAGGGCCTGGAGCACCGATGACTGCCATTCGTCGTACGCCTCGATGCCGGATCTGATCGAGGTCGAGGTCGGTTTCGCCGATCCGCGGTTCGCCGTTCCGACGATCTCGCCGGACGGCACACGGATCGCCTACCTCGCCCTGCACCGTGGGCGGCAGGGCCGGCGATCGGAATCTTGACGTCCAAGCGATGACGCGGTGAAGCCGGAGGTGCCGGTGGCGCCTGGGCAGAGCCAAGGCGCCACCAGATGGACACCGGACCTACCTCGATGTGCCCATTGCCGGCCGTGGGGAGCCACGGTACTTCATCGAGACTGAGCCGATCCCGATAGACAATCAATGGGTTGCGTCGATTGGTGGCGCTTGAGAATCAACGGATGGTGGAGAATCGCTTGTCTCCGACAAGGTTTGAAATCTGATAACCATGTGAGGAGACAATTGCGTCGGTCCTCGCGGCCCGTGGCGACTAGGGTTCGGCACGGGTCCATCGATAGCAGACGCGCGCCCTAATCCCCCACCCTTCGGAGTCGACGGGTCCCGAATCGACGCGGCCTCAGCGGTGACGCCGCAGCGCGCCAAGGATCTGGTGGTGGTGCTCGTCGAGGTGTTCGCGGCCGGCGCGGACCGCGAACCGGGTGCGTCGCCAGTCCCGGCGCGAGGGCAGTCCGGGGCCGGTGCGGGTGCTTCGGCTCGGTAGACCGATTCGACGACTTCGTTGGTCCATTTGATGACGTGGAAGGGGTCGAGGCAGATCCGAGCCTGCGGGATTTGTTCCCGGGTGACGGGCAGGTAGATGCTGCTGCCGTCGAGGCTGATCGCTTCGATCGCTGCGGCCCTGTCGGAGCCGAGGGAGGTGAAGAACTGTTCAAAGGCGGCTTTGGAGCGTTGTTTGCCGACCCAGACGACGTTGCCGGTGTCGTGGTCGACGACGATCGTCAGGAACTTGTGTCCGCGTTTGTAGGAGATCTCGTCGACGCCGATGCGATAGAGGTGGCCCAGGCGGGCGTCGTCGATGTGGTCGGCGACGACGCGGGTGACGATGGCGTCGACGGTTTCCCACGAGCAGCGCAACAGGCGGCTGATGCCGGTCTTGTCCATCCGTTGAGCGAGCCAGGCGACCATGTTTTCGAAGTCGCTGGTGTGCCGCGCAGTGGGGCGAGCCCAGGGCACCTGTTCGGTTCGGACCCGTCCGCAGGCGCGGCAGTCGACGCGATAGATGTCGGCTTCACCCAAACCCGGCAGGCGCCGAAATCCAGATGCCGCCACTGCCGCCGGGAAGAGTCGTAAGGAGCGGCCATTCTCGCCCCGCACCGGCAGAGCAGCCGGCGCCGCCGTCGACGCAACCCGATGACGATGCCTTGATCAGTGAACGCCACCGTGTGCACCGAAGCGCCAGGCAGCTGCAGGATTCGGTTGAACGCCGTGGTTCCTCGCACGTCAGCTCAACGACCCGATCACGGCCGGCTGTCGCGTTCCCTAAACGCGATGCCTGCGGTCGTAGGTCGCGCATGATCGGCTGCAGAAGCGGATGTGGTCTTAATCGCTGCGGAAAGCTACGAGATCAAGGTGCTCGACGACGGGGAACGTTATGGCGCCGATAGTCGCGTCACGCTCCAGAGCGGAGCAGCCCTCCTCGAAGAGGTCGTCTGTGAGAGCGGCGAGGTTGCTCAATGATCGCGTTCGGACCTTGCCGACGAGTTCGGCCGCTGTGCTGGCGAAAACCTGCGTTACCGGGACCCGGTCGACAAGCGCGACACGGTGACAGGCGAGAACCTCGGCAATGGCCGGCAGCGCCAGGCTCACCGCAGCTCCCGGCTTCCACGCGTCCGGAAAGTAGCCAAACAGCGGCAGACGGTCCGCTGGCCCGAATCCTCCACGTAGCAGGAGGTGCCCCGATGGTCTCAGGACGCGCCGAAGGTTCGCGGCGAACGCCGGGAGATCGCCCACGTGATGGACCACCTGGGACGCCCACACCGCATCGAAAGCGTTGTCACGGAAGGGCAGAGCCTCCGCGTTCCCCGCAACCAGTGTGACCTGCGGATGGTGCACTGACCACGCGGAACGCATCGCGGCTGATGGCTCGCACGCGATCACCGCCGCTCCACAAGCCTGTGCCAGCGCCGCGGTGAACCGTCCGGTGCCGGCACCGATGTCAAGCACAAGACCATCTGCCGAGGGCAGGTACGGGCGAGCCACCGACATCCACCGGTCGACATCGACAGCCTTCAACCGCCGGCCGGTGCGATACTCGGCCGCCATCAACGCGTCGTAGGTCATAGCGGCAGTCGCCGACATCGAACACCACGCAGCCTGACGACCCTCACGAGACGACAGTATCCGGGTTATCGACTGGTCTACGGCTTACCTGCTCCGTCCTGCCGCTCCAAGCCACGCAGATTCACCTCAAACGGCCCACCCGCTCGGTGGCAGACCTACGCAGGTTCTATCTCTCACGGTGGTGGAACCGGCTGAGTTTGGGTCGTCACCAGTACGTGGTGGGGGACGGACTCCCCACACCTGACGACGAAGCTCGTCGAACAAGCTGCGCCAGGGACCTATCGCAACGAGGAAAGGTGGGCTGGCGGGAGATGTTCAAACTTCTGACCGAATCTCGCTAGCATCGTGCGGGCGTCACCAGATCGCCCGTCGGCCCGACGGTCGACTCGCCGAAGTCCGGAGTTGACGTGAGCAAGCAGCCGGAGGCCAACGACGCCCCGACCGTGCAGTTCCCGGCGCCGCGTCAGGCGGACCTACAGCCGTTGACGCCGCCGGGCCGGGTCGAGCCGTTCATTCCCGTCCAGACGGGACCGGCACCGCAGCACGTACCGGACGCTGTTCCCGCGCAGCCCGGCCGGCCACGCTCGTCGCGACGCCGGCTGTTCATGGCCGGCGGGGTCGCCGCCGCCGTGCTCGGTGCCATTGGCGGCGCGGGCGCCTACGCGTACGCGGGCGAGGTCTCGCGCGGCACCTCGGTGCTCGGTGTCGACATTGGCGGCAAGAGCCGCTCCGAGGCGGTCGCCGCATTGCGGAACGGGCTCGCATGGAAGGTGCGAACGCTTGGCGCCCCGGTGCCGGTGCGACTGGGTGACCAGGCCACCGAAGTCACCCCGGCCCACGTCGATCTCGCGGTCGACGTCGAGGCGACCGTCGACGCCGCGATCGAGACCAGTCCGGGCCCGCTCGGACGCCTGTTCGGCTCGCGTGCCGTAGAACCGGTCGTCACCCTCGACGAACAGAAGCTCCACGAGCTGCTGGGCAAGGCGCTCGGCAGGGACGCGCGGGCGATGAAGCTGCCGTCGATCACCTTCTCGGGCATCACGCCCAAGGCGAACTACCCTCAGCCCGGGCGTGGTCTCGACGCCGCGAGGTCGGCGAGCGCGCTCCGCACCGGCTGGCTCGCCGGCGCGCCGGTGGATGTCCCGATCGTCGAGATCCATCCCGCCACGACGAAGGAGGACGTCGACAGGCTGATCGCCGAGTTCGCCCGGCCGGCGGTGGCGGGACCGGTGACGGTCACGACCGAGCGGGGCGAGGTGACCGTGGCATCGGCGGCAATCGCCAAGAGCCTGCGGCTGGCCGCTGACAAGGCCGGCCGGATCGAGCCCATGCTGGACGTGAAGAAACTGCGTGCCGCGCTCGCCGGCCCGCTCGCCGCGGTCGAGATCAAGCCCAAGGACGCACAGGTCGCCATCGTCGGCGGCAAGCCGCGGGTCACCGAAGGGACCGACGGGCGCCAGGTCGACACGGAAGCCCTGGCCGCCGACCTCCTGGCCGTGCTGCCGAAGACCGGCGAACGCACGGTCGCCGGCAAGCTGGTGACCGCGAAACCGGCGACGACCGCGGCCGACATCGCCAAGCTCGGCATCAAGGAACGGGTCTCGACGTTCACCACGAAGTTCACCGGTGGCCTGTCCGCACCGCGCAGCCAGAACATCGTGCAGGCCGCGAAGGAGGTCGACGGCGCCCTCGTCAAGCCCGGCGCGGTCTTCTCACTCAACGGGCGTACCGGTGAACGCGGCTACCAGCAGGGCTACCAGGACGCCCCGGTCATTCTCGACGGCAAGCTCGTGCCGGGCGTCGGCGGTGGCACATCGCAGTTCACGACCACCCTGTTCAACGCGGCGTACTACGCGGGGCTCGAGGACATCGAGCACAAGCCGCACTCGTACTACTTCGACCGCTATCCGGCGGTCATCGAGTCGACGATCTTCTGGCCGGACCTGGACCTGAAGTTCCGGAACAACACGGAGTACGGCGTCGTCATCGACACCTCGTGGACCGAGAACTCGATCACCGTGTCCATGTACAGCACCAAGGTCTGGGACGACGTGACCACGGAGTACAGCCCGCGGCGCAACATCACCAGCCCGAAGGTGATCAAGCTGCCAAAGAGTCCGACGTGCATCGCGACCAACGGCATCCCTGGCTTCACACAGGACGCGTTCCGCCTCTTCAAGAAGGCCGGCAAGGTGGTCGAGCGGGAGAAGTTCACCTGGACCTACGCCGCGGAACCCCGCTTCACCTGCGAATAGACCGCCAGCGAAGCTCAACCCCCCCTGGTCCGGCTCGCTCCTCGGCCAGCACCACTCCATGAGGTCACGTCCACGGAGGTGGTGTACGACTCGCCCACTTTGGGCGGGATGAGAGGAGTGGGAGCGGCACCTGTAAGTGTGGATGGTGCCGCGTTCCTGCGCGAGCACATCGAGTCCGTCACCCGATCTGTTGCGGGCGATGGTCAAGACGTTCGCCGAGGCGTTGATGGCCGCTGAGGTCGAGTCGCTGTGCGGCGCCGGCTGCGGCGAGCGCAGCGATGAGCGGGCGGCTGAATCCAACCGCCACTGGTCGAAGCGCTTCACCGGACTCGTTGGGCTATCCTCAGCTCAGTCAGGTAGCGCTTGACAATTTGACCCCCGTAGTCCGCGTCGATCAGCCGCGTGATGGAGTTCAGCAGTGCGCTCCGTTGCACGTCCGGCAAGGCACGGTGTCCGGAGTAGGTCAACAGCAGATCCAGGTAGTCAGCTGTCGAGTACGGCAGCTCCCACTCGTATCGGTAGAACTCCGCAGGCCCGAATCGACCCGACGAGGTGAGCTCCCGATCGTCTTCGACGATGTCACCAGCAGTCTCAAGACGCAGGCCCGGTGGGGTCGACGGATCGAAGCGCTCGTAGCACTTCTGGATCTCAACGAAAAACGCCTCAGTCCAGGTACCGCCAGCGATGTGGTGGGTTCCCACAGTGGCCAGCAGGCCACCGAGACGCAAAGCTTCAGCAGACTTCGACACCCGCACCGCGGGGTCGATCCAGTGAAACGCGGTAGCGGAGAACACCACGTCGAACGGTTCACCGGGCAAGGGCCACTCCTCGAACGCCGCCGTAACGACCTCCACCGCGTCGAACGCGGCAAGATTTCGCCGAGCCACAGCCGCCATCTCCGTGCCCAACTCGACAGCCACGATGCGGTAGCCCCGCTCAGCCAACGGCACGGTCGCCTGGCCAGTGCCACAGCCGATCTCCAGCACCCTTGCCCCAGGCGCTACCCCGGCCGCAGCGAGATCATCAAACATCTGCACTGGGTATCGAGGGCGTGCACGGTCATACCGTGCAGCGTCCTCGTTGAAGATCTCTCGCAACCTCACGTAGTCATTGCTATCGCTCACCAGCAGAGAGTACGAGCGCAGCTCCTACGGCAGGCACCCAATTCTCGATGCCCGGCACGGCAGGGTGCAGCCGCTCGCCCACCTGCCGATCGTTACCGGACATTCGCAATGACCTCGAACCGACGAGGCGCCAACAGCTGTCGATGACGTTGACCGGCTTAAGCGGGAAAGCGGGGCGGAACCCCGCCGTCAAACGCTGGGCTGGGAGTACCTGAATGCCCGTCATGAGAACCGTTTACCGAGCGGTCGGCGCCTTACAAAGCCTGCATCTCTGCGGACAAGACGTCCCTGCGCATGCGGGCAATGCTGGTCGGCTGGCCGTTCCGGACCGCCCGGCGCACCGGCCAGCCGGGGCCGCACGAGAGCCGGCTCTACCGGCAGGGCTTCGTGCTGGGCATGGCGGTCGGCTCGAGCCTCGCGCTGGTGCTGGCGGTCGTCGCGTTCATCGTGACCCGCCCGGGCGCGGCCCCTCGCCTGCCGGCCGCACGACCCCATCACCATGGGTCAGGTGGTGGCGTACAGCGACATGGTGGAGATGCCGATGTCGCACCGGCAAGGGCCGATCACGATGGCCGAGCTGAGCAACCGCAAAGGCACCTACCAGGCTGTCACGACGCTACCGATGGTCGGGGAGTACGACATCACGGTGGAGGTGAAACAGCCGACGGCGTAGCGATGCCGGCTATGCGACCAGGTCGTTGGCGGTCCGCAGGACCGGGTGGGTGACCAGCGCCGCGGTGTCGAGCGGCTCCGGCGTGCTGACGTGGAAGGTCACCTCCTCGCCGGGCAGCAGCGTCATCATGCCGTTGTCCACGCGGGCGTGCGGGTGCAGGTGGTCGACCAGCAGCGTCAGGTCCTTGACCAACGAGCCGGCCCGCACCACGACGTCGTGGCCGTCGCCGGCCGGCCGCACCGTCGCGTCGACGGCGTCGGCGGCGAGGTTGAGCATGGGGTCCTCGACGAAGTACCAGACGGCCCGTTCGCCCGTGCCGAGGCTGACGGCGACGAGCTCGTCGGCCGGGTCGGCCGCGGCGAACACGTCGGCGGCGAGCGCCAGGGTGGCCGACGCGCGCGGCGGCACGCTCAGCTCCGCGGTGCAGGACGCGAGCGGCTTACCGTCGAGGGTCATCCGAACCGCGTGCGCGGTCGTCCGCCACGCCTGTGCGTGGTCATTGTGGACGGTGAGCGCACCCGGACGGACCGACGCGAAGCGGTCGGCGAACACCTCGCGCAGGGCGTGCCAGAGCGGCTTGCGGATGCCGCGTGCGTCGACCGCGGACCACGACACGACCGGCCAGCAGTCGTTGAGCTGCCACAGGACGGCGCCGGTGTTGAGCGGGAACAGCGACCGGAAGTGCGTGATGCCGAAGCGGATCGCACGGGCCTGGTTGAGCTGCGTGGCCCAGTGCCAGTCGACGAACTCGACCGGTATGAACAGGTGGTCGCCGAGCCCGCGTTCCAGCTTCCCGTTGCCGTCGACGGCCTTCTGGTGCACCAGCATCTGCGGCCCGTACGGCGACTCGGGGACGTCGTGCACCACCGCGCGCAGGGTCGAGATCGCCGGCGGGCCCTGGAAGCCGAACTCGGCGACGAACCGCGGCCGGTGTGCGGCGTACACGCTGTAGTCGTCGGTGTTCCACACGTCCCAGATGTGCATGGTCCCGTTCGACTCGTCGTTGGGGTGCAGGTAGGGATCGATCGACGACGGGCTGCCGGGCGAGTAGGGCGTACCAGGCGCCAGCTCGGCGACGATCCGCGGGAACAGCTCCGTGTAGTAGCCGTCGCCCCAGGTCGCGCCGCGCAGCTGCGCCCGCCAGCCCCAGGACGCGTACCCCCACAGGTTCTCGTTGCCACCGTTGAACAGTGCCAGGCTCGCGTGCCCGGCCAGCCGGGCGACCGCCTCGCGGGCCTCGGCCTCGAACTCCCCGGCCAACGGCTCGTCTTCGGCGTAGGCCGCGCAGGCGAGCAGGAAGTCCTGCCAGACGAGCAGACCCTTCGCGTCGCAGGCGGCGTAGAAGTCCTCCGACTCGTAGACGCCGCCACCCCAGACGCGCACCAGGTTGACGTTGGCCTCGACCGCGTCGTCGAGGGCCCGGTCGAGGTCGGCCGCGGTGATGCTGGGCAGGTAGGAGCTGGCCGGTATCCAGTTGACCCCGCGGACGTAGACGTCGCTGCCGTTGACCGCCAACCGGAACGGGGTACCGACCTCGTCGGGCGTCGTGTCGAGAGTGACGCTGCGGAACCCGACCCGGGACGCCCTCCGGTCGAGCACGGCACCGTCCGCCGCGACGAGCTCGACATCCAGGTCGTAGAGCGGCTGGTCGCCGTGGCTGCGCGGCCACCACGCCCGCGCTTCGGCAACGGCCATCGGCAGGTGTACGCGGTGGCCGCCGGTCAGCGCCGCCGTCGCCTGGGCGTCGACCCCGCCGGGGCCGGTGACGTGCGCCCGGACCGCGAGACCGGCGGCGTCGGCGGCAGTGTCCACCTCGACGTGCAGGTCGAGCGCGCCGCCGTCGCCGGAGGCGTACGAGGTCAACGGCCGCATCTCGGCGATCCGGGCCGCCGACCAGCTCTCGACCGCGATCGACCGCCAGATCCCGGCCGTGACGATCTCCGGACCCCAGTCCCAACCGAAGTGGTAGGCCGGCTTGCGGATCGCGTTGAACGGGTGTGCGCGGTCGACCAGCGGCCGTGGCCCGACCTCCGCCGCGGCCTCACGCGCCGACCGCGCGGCCGACGCGAACTCGATCCGCAGCTCGTTGGCGCCGGCCCGCAGCAGACCGCCGATGTCGAAGCGGTAGGTCCGGTGGTGGTTGGCGGTCCGCGCCACCGCGACCCCGTTGAGCCAGATCGTCGCGATCGTGTCGAGGCCCTCGGCGACGAGGTCGTGCCGGTCGTGGTCGCCCGGTTCGAACGTGAACGACCGGCGGTATTCCCAGTCGGTCCAGCCGATCCAGGTGAGGGCCGGCTCGTTGGCGGCGTCGAACGGGTCCGGGATCAGGCCGGCGGCCAGCAGGTCGGTGTGCACGACGCCGGGCACGGTCGCGGGAACGCCCGCGCGCAGGTCGTCGACGAGCTCCGCCGGGACGGGCCCGGCGCCGGCGCGCAGCGTCCAGGTGCCGTCGAGCAGGTTCCTCACGACCGGCTCCCCACCGTGACCACGCCGTCGACGGCCGGAACCGGCTGGCCGTCCACGGCGACGGTGAAGCCGTCGGGGGTGCAGGAGACGTCGACCACGCGGCCCCGGAACCGCAGCCCGCGCAGCGTGACCGTGCCCGGGGCCGGCGGCGGCGCGATGACGAGGCGCCCGTCGGGCTGCGGTCGCACGCCGGCGAGCCCGAGCAGGATCGCCTCCGCGCCGGCGAGCCCGGCGACGACGTTGGCCCGGCGGCCGACCGGCGGGGCGGCGGGCCGATCGGAATAGTGTTCCTGCGGGAAGTACGGGTAGTGCTCGCCCATCCACAGCAGCCGGGACAGCACGGTCCAGGCCAGCTCGTGCTCGCCACGCTCCCACAGGGTCAGCGCGAGCTGCGGTGCCTCGCCGGTGTAGGCGCCGGCGCCGGACCAGTCGGTGTCGCCCACCTCGTAGTGCCGCTCGTCCTCGGCGCTGACGCTGCTGACCCCGTAGGCGCCGAGGAAGGCGCCCGGTCGTACCCGGGCGATCAGGTCGGCGGCCATCTGCGGGGTGCAGGCGCCGGCGCGCAGGGCGTCGAAGGCCTGCACCGAGTACGCGAGCTCGGTGTGCCCGTCCGGATAGCGGCTGCGGAACCACTTCGCGTCGGCGTCCCAGAGCTGGTCGGCGACCGCGGTGCGGATCCGGCCGGCGGTGGCCCGCAACTCGTCGACCGGCAGCACCGCGCCGGAGGCCTCGGCCAGCGTGGCGAGGGCGTCGAGATACGCGGCGCGCTCGGCGTTCGGGCTCGCCACCACGTGCTCCCACCCCGCGCCGCGCATCTCCAGCAGGTTGTGCTGGGTGCCGTAGTCGCGCAGCTCGCCGGCCGCCGGGAAGCGGGCGTCGAGGGTCGCCACCGCGTCGTGCAGCCGCTCGACCAGACCGGGCGCGAGGTCGCGCTGGCTGGCCACCGCTGTTGCCAGGGTGACCAGCGACCAGCCGCTGTAGGCGTAGGCGACGCCCAGGCCGGTGCCGTCGGGCGCGATCGCGTAGTGCCGGGTCAGGTCGGCCTTCAGCATCGCTTCGAGCAGCTCGGTCGCGGTGTCGCCGAGCATCAGCGTGAGCAGGTGTGGCGCGTAGCCGCCGGTGTCCCAGACGTAGGCGCACAGCGCACCACCATCCACACCGGACGTGGCGACGAACGGGTTGGTGATGAAGGCCGGGTTGTCCCACAGGCAGACCAGGCCGCTGGCGAGACTGCGGTGCCAGTAGTCCGCGAGCCCGGGGATGTCGGTCTCCAGGCGCGGCAGGGCCGCCAGGGCGGTGGTCAGCCGGCGGCTCCACCGCTCGCCGGCCTCGCGGGCGGCGGCTTCGGGCACCTCCGGCGCTTCGCCCGCCGACACGGTCAGGGTGAACTGTGCCCGGCCGCCCGCCGGCACCCGCCTGCGCAGGTCGTCGTGCCGCAGCGTGAGCGGCTCGTCCCCGTCCGGCGAGGGCGGCATCCAGCCCCACTCGGCCAGCGGCACGAAGCCTGAACGCCCGGTCGACAGCGCGGGGCGCACAGTGACCTCGGCGGCGTCGTCGGCCCGGTTCTCGACGGTGATCTCGAGGACGTAGGCGGCGGTGCCGTGCAGCGGGGTCAGGCGGCTCGAGACCCCGAGGGAGACCAGGCGCCCGTCGTCGTACTGGTGGAAGGTGCCGCGCCGCTCGACCCGGTCCGGTCGCCAGGTGCCGCCGGCGGCGAGCAGGCCGAGGCCGAAGCCGGCGATGCCGGGCCGGACGCCGTCGCTGACCTCGCGGCCGTCGACGTCGAGGGTGACGGTGAGCGTGCTGTCCGGGGCCGCGTAGGGCGGCGCGAAAAGACCGCCGACCCCGCAGACCGTGCCGGCCCGGGCGATGACCGAGGTCCAGCCGCTGGTGACCCAGACGTTGGCGGGGGCCATGTGCGCTCGGAGATCGAACTCGAAATCGTGCAGTGAATAGCCTGCGGGCATGCCGGTTCCTCAGGTGTCCGTTTGGGGATGCGATCCGAAGCGAGGCACCAACGGGGACCGGCGAGGCCCGTTACGACTCGGAGTGCGAGCGTGCCATCTCCTTGCCGCGGTGCGCAAATGCCCGGCCGGCATCCGGCCGGTTACGGGATTGTGTCGCCGAGGCATTGCGGTTGGACCGGTCCACTGCTACCGTCCGGCACAGGCGTTGGACCGCTCCAACGCGACCGGCGAACGCGATCACCTGGTGTCTCCTCCGCGGAGGCGCGTACCACAATGGAGCGACACGACCCATCGCTGCCACCACGGAGGACCGACATGCCCAAGCTGACGATTCGTGACATCGCGCAGCTGGCCGGGTTGTCGAAGAGCACGGTGTCACTCGTGCTCAACAACAGCCCGAAGGTCGACCCGGCCACCCGTGACCGGGTCCTCGAGGTGATGCGCAGCCACAACTACACCCCGAGCACCGCCGCGACGGCGCTGGCGAAAGGACGCACACCGTTCATCGGGATGATCGTGCCCGGCCTGACCTGGCACATGGTCGCCGCCGTCAACTGGGGCGTCGCGTCGGTGATAGAGCAGTCGCCGTACGAGATCATCCTCTACACCAGCACCAACGAGAAGGACTACTCGTCGCTCGTCGAGCGGATCAGGGCGTCCGGGCTCTCGGCCGGCCTGCTGGTCGTCACCCACGACCAGGCGCTCGACCCGCTGGAGAAGCTGCACCGGACCGGCCTGCCGGTCGTGCTGGTCAACACCCTCGGCACGCCGTCGACCCTGCCGTCCGTGCAGGCCGACAACTACGAGGGCACCCGCACCGCGCTGCGTCACCTGCTCGACCTCGGGCACACCCGGATCGCCTGCGTGCAGGGCCTGATGACCTACGTGTGCTGTCAGGAACGCTACCGCGGCTACCTCGACGGCCTCGCCGAGGCAGGGATCGACCCCGACCCGGAGCTGACCGTCGAAGGCAGCTTCCACCCGCCGACGATCCGGGAGCGGGTCACCGAGCTGCTCGCCCGGCGCGACCGCCCCACCGCGATCGTGGCCCACAACGACAACACCGCGTACGCGGTCATGCAGGCGGTGATCGACTGCGGCCTGCGCGTGCCGCAGGACGTCTCCGTCGTCGGCTTCGACGACATCGCCTCGTCGGCGGACACCCATCCGCCGTTGACCACGGTGCGGCAGCCCTTCCCCGAGATGGGTAAGGCCGCCGCACGGCTGCTGCTGGAGACGATCGACGGCGCCACCGGCGACGCCGGACCCGCCCGCATGTCGACCAGCCTGATCGTCCGCGAGAGCACCGCCCGCGCGGCGAAGAAGCCCCACCGCCGGGCCCGCCCGCCGGCCGTCGGCCCGGACACCCCACCACGGACGTGGAGCGGGCTCGGGCCGAACGTCAGCAGAACGTCCTAGCACCGCACACACCTCCACACACTTCACCAGCTGCTCTGTCGACAAAGGACAGAGGGCGTGGTGAAGCGCTGCCACCGTCCCCCCGGAAAGGCATCGCTCATGACACTGCTCCGTCCCCGGAAGCGAAGGCTCCTCCGCGTCGTCGCGGCCAGCACGCTGCTGAGCACGGCCCTCGTGGGGTTCGCCGACCCGGCCCGCGCCGCGGCGCCGGTGGAAGTCATGCCGGCGCACCCGCTGACCGCCTTCAACCAGTTCAAGGGCGACCCCGCGCCGCGGGTCGAGATCCTGCCGGTCAGCCACACCGACTTCGCCGAAGCGCTCCAGATCACCACCACGACCGCGCCGACCAGCACCGGCCTCGACGGCGAATACGAGATCGCCCTGGGCGCCGAGATCGGCGGCGCGGTGCAGCAGGGCGACGCGGCGCTCGCGACCTTCTGGGCGCGCAGCATCGCACCGGTCGCCGGCAGCGGCTCCGGACAGGCGACCTTCATCTTCGAGCGGGACGGCGGCAGCTACACCAAGTCGGCCAACGCGCCGCTGAAGATCGGCACGCAGTGGCAGCGGTTCCAGTTTCCGTTCCGGATTGCCGAGAACTACGCACCGGGTGACGCCCATTTCCAGTTCTGGTTGGGCTACGGGCCCCAGGTGCTCCAGATCGCCGGCGTCTCCGTGCTCGACTACGGCCAGGGCGACCCGCCGGGCTACCCCGCCGTGACGTACGCCGGCCGGGAGAGCGACGCGGCCTGGCGGGCCGGCGCCGCGGCCCGGATCGACCAGTACCGCAAGGGCGACCTGAAGGTCGACGTGGTCGACCCGGCCGGCCACCCGGTGCCGGGCGCCGACGTCAAGGTCGCGATGCAGGACCACGACTTCGACTTCGGCACCGCCGCGGCCGCGCCGTGGCTGGTCTCGGACTCGCCGGACGGCGACAAGTACCGCGACGTCGTCGCTACCGACTTCAACTCCGTCGCGCTCGGCAACGACCTGAAGTGGAACTACTGGGAGGACACGGCGCATCGGACCCGGGAGACGCTGCCGGCGCTGGAGTGGCTCAAGGAGCAGGGACACACCGTGCACGGGCACAACCTGGTCTGGGGCTCGTGGGGCCTCATGCCGCCCGACGTGCGCACCCTGGCCGGCGACCCGGCGGCGCTGCGGGCCCGGATCGACGCGCACGTCACCGACGAGGTCAGCGCGCTGCAAGGCATCGCCGACGAGTGGGACGTGGTCAACGAGCCCTACTCGGAGCACAACGTCACCGACATCCTCGGCTCGGCCGAGATCGGCCGCTGGTTCGAGCTGGCCCGGCAGGCCGACCCGGACGCGCTGCTCTACCTCAACGAGTACGACCTCGTCGAGGACAACGGGTGGAACCTGCGCAAGCAGCGGTACATCCACGACCTGCTCGCCGACCTCCTGGCGCAGGGCGCCCCCGTCGACGTGCTCGGCATCCAGGGCCACTTCAGCGGGCTCCAACTCACCCCGCCCGCCGAGCTGCCCGCGCTGTTCGACCAGTACAGCGACCTCGGCCTGCCGCTGGAGATCACCGAGTTCGACGTGGCGACCGACGACGAGCAGCTGCAGGCCGACTACACCCGCGACTTCCTCACCATGGCCTTCAGCCAACCCGCCATCACCGGCGTGAGCAGCTTCGGCTTCTGGGAGCCCAACATCTGGAACCCGCTGGTGGCGTTCTACCGGCCGGACTGGACCCCGAAGCCGAACCTGCTCGCCCTGCGCGACCTTGTCTTCAAGCAGTGGTGGACCAACGCGTCGGGCACGACCTCGACCGACGGCCGCTACACCGTCCGCGGCTTCCAGGGCGACTACCTGGTGACCGTGACCGTCGACGGCGTCGCCAAGCAGGTCGAGGTGGACATGCCGACGACCGCCGGCGCCTCGGTCAAGGTGGTCGCCGACGGCGTCGGCACCGCCGTGCGCGCCGGCCTCGGCAACATGATCGTCGCGGGCGGCTTCGCACACGGCACCAACGGCTGGACGCCGCTGGCACTCGGGACCGCCGCGGTGACCGACGCGGTCGCCGGGACGGGGGCCGTGCGGACCGCGGCCACCGCAGCCAGCGGCAGCGGTTTGCGCCAGCCGGTGCTCGGCCTGACCGGCGGCACCAACTACACGCTCGCCGGCTGGGGTCGCTCCAGCGGGGCCGGCAACCAGTGTTACGTGGGCGTCCGCGGCGGGCCGGCACCCGGCACGACCAGCTTCCAGCACACGCTGAACTATCGCGACGAGACCGCCTACACCCAGCAGGTCGCCGCCTTCACCGCGCCGCCCGGCACCGGCTGGGCCGAGGTGTTCCTCTGGCAGAACCCCGTGCCGGGTGGCCGCACGTGCACCTTCGACGAGGTGTCGCTGACCCCGACCGTCGGCACGGCGCCGCCTCCGGTGGCACCACCGTTCGTCACGCCGAAGCTGCCGGGCAACACCAACACGCTCGCCAACGGCGACGTCGAGGGCGGCAACACCAGCGGGTGGTACTGCCTGGGCGGCTGCGGCGGGCTCTCCGTGGTGAGCAGCCCGGTGCACGGCGGGTCGGGCGCGTTGAAGGTGACCGGCCGGTCGGCCAACTGGGTCGGCCCGGCGCAGGGCGTGACGGTGGGCCTCGACGGGCGCTACGACGCCTCGGCGTGGGTCCGGCTGGCGACACCGGGCACCGCGACCGCGGAGATCCGGCTCAAGGTGTGGACCTCGACCGGCCAGGTGACGATCCCGTTCGGCACGGCCCCAGTGAGCGACACCGGGTGGACGCAGATCCGGGGCAACAACATCCCGGTCTCGTTCACCGGCTCGTTCTCCCGCGCCGAGTGGTGGGTCGACACCACCGCCGGAACCCCCGACCTGCTGGTCGACGACCTGGCCTTCAACGTGCACGCCTCGCCGCCCGAGGGCGTCGACGTGCTGGACAACGGCGACGTCGAGAGCGGCGGCTCCGGCTGGTACTGCTTCTCGCCCTGCACCGCCGGGGCCGTCAGCGCACCGGTGCACACCGGTGGCCAGGCGCTGCGGGCGACCAACCGCACCTACGAGTGGGCCGGCCCCGCGCAGGGCGTCCAGCTGACCAACGGCGCCCGCTACAAGACCACGGCGTGGATCCGGCTCGCCGACGGCGCACCCACCACGACCGCGCTGATCAAGGCGAAGCTGTTCTTCACCGACAACACGACGGTCTCGGTGCCGCTCGCGTCCGGTGCGGTCAGCGCGGGCGGCTGGACCCAGGTCTCGGCCAACGACATCCCGATCAGCTGGACCAAGACGCTCAGCCGCGCCGAGTGGTGGATCAGCACCACCAGCGGGGCCGACGACCTCTACGTCGACGACGCCGCCCTGCAACCGGCCGGCGCCGACCGGACCACCTTCGCCCCGGTCGTGCCCCGGGACGTCTGCGTGGTCGACAACCACAACGGCACGCACACGGCGTACTTCGGCTACAACAACCCGAACGCGTTCGGGTTGCCGGTGCCGATCGGTACCCGCAACACCTTCGCCCCGGCGCCCGCCGACCGCGGTCAACCGGTCGCGTTCCTGCCCTTCCAACGCCCCCGTCGGGTGGCCGTCGCGTTCGCCGACACGTCATCCGTGACGTGGCACCTCGGCGGGCAGAGCGCCACCGCGACCGCCAGTTCGTCCCCTTGTGTCTGACCTCGTCCCAGGAGAAGCAACCATGCAACGACGTACGTTGATCAAGGCAGCCGTCGCGGCGGCCTTCACCCCCGCCCTGGCCGCCTGCGGTTCCGACGACAAGGCGGCCGCCGGGTCGCAGATCACCAGCTGGGACTGGCTGGTGAGCCAGGCCGACTGGATGGACCAGGAGATCAAGCTCTTCCAGGCGGCGCACGGCGGCAACACGGTCAAGAAGACCACCCAGGTCACCGACAAGTACCCGGACCTGTTCGCGCTCGCCGCCCGCAGCGGCACGGCGCCCGACGTGTTCCAGATCGCGCGTACGCCGACCCTCCAGGAGCAGGTCAGCTCTGGCTGGCTGCTGCCGCTGGACAAGTGGGCCAACGAGTCGTGGAAGTCGAAGTTCGGCCCGGGTTGGTTCGGCGAGGGCGGCAACACCTTCGGCGGCAAGACCTACAGCGCTCCGTTCACCGGTGCCGGCTCCAACCTGCAGCTCTACTGCCACCACGGGCTGTTCAAGCAGGCCGGCCTGGTCAACGCCGACGGCACCCCGCAACTGCCGAAGACCTGGGACGACGTGACCCGCGCGGCCGAGGCCATCACCAACAAGACCGGTGGCAAGTCGTTCGGCCTCGGCTTCGGCAACTCCCAGGGCGGCGCGCTCGCCTGGTTGACGGAGATCTTCACCCGGGGCGCCGGTGCGGTGGGCGGCACGAACAACCTCGACTACCGGGTCGGCAAGTGGACCTACAGCACCGACCGCAACTACGCCGACTTCATCGGCCTGCTGCTCGACTGGAAGAGGCGCGGGTTCATCTTCCCGACCGCCATGAGCGCCTCGGACGAGCAGGCCCGGGCGTTCTTCGCGCAGGGCAAGTTCGGCATGATCGTCAACGGCGTGTGGAGCCAGGCGGCCTGGAAGGAGTCGAAGTTCACCGACTACAGCCTGGTCACGCTTCCGTCGCCGACGGCGACGCCGCAGGGTTACTTCTACTACGGCCAGGGCAGCAGCGCCCGGATGTTCGGCATCTCGGCGAAGACGGCCAACCCGGACGCGGCCTTCGCCTGGCTCGACTGGCTCTACAGCAAGGAGGCCGGACAGCGCTGGGTCAAGGCCGGCCTCGGCCTGTCGGCGTACCCGGAGAACAACGACCCGTCGCTCGTCGACTTCGCGCCGTTCGCGCAGTACGTGGCGACCTCGACCACGAACCTGCCGGGGCCTGACCCCACGCTGCGCAACCCGGAGCTGGCCAAGGTCAAGGTCGACGCCGTCAAGCCGGACATCAACGACGTGCTCGCCGGCCTCTATACCAGCCAGCTCAAGGACGTCGCCGGGGCGCTCTCGGAGCTCGACGGGCGGCTCAACAAGGCGCAGGAGGACGGGGTCGCGGCGGCCGCGAAGGCGGGTGCGAAGGTCAGCATGGCCGACTTCGTGTTCGCCGACTGGGACCCGCGCAAGCCGTACGCGGTCAAGCCGGCCTGACAAAGCGGGAGGCCGCCGGGCGACCGGCCCGGCGGCCTGCTCCGACGACGACAAGGAAAGCTGAGATGAACGTGCGCCGCGAGTCTCTGGCCGGCCGGATGTGGGCGGCCCGCTGGTCCTACGCCTACGCGCTGCCGATGATGGCGCTGCTGCTGGTCTTCATCGTCTACCCGATCGCGGCATCGCTGGGCTACACCCTGTACAAATGGAACGGCATCGGGGACCCGAGCCAGTATGTGGGCCTCGACAACTTCCGCAGGATCATCGGCGACTCGATCTTCTGGGGTGCGGTCAAGCACACGTTCCTCTATGTCGCCATCGTCGTACCCGTGCAGCTTTTCCTGGCTCTCGGCCTGGCCCTGGTCCTCAACCAGAAGAAGCTCAAGTTCGCGTCGTTCTACCGAACCGTCTTCTTCCTGCCAGTGGTCACGTCGGCCGCGGTGGTCGGCGTCGTCATCCAGTTGCTGTTCTCCAACTTCGGCGACGTCATCAACAACCTCCTGCTGGACCTGCACCTGATCGGCGGCTACATCGACTGGCTGGGCGACCCGCGGTTCGCGATGGGCATCATCATCGTGGTCGGCATCTGGCACACCCTGGGCTACAACCTCATCTACTTTCTCGCCGGCCTGCAGACCATCCCGGAGGAGTTGTACGAGGCGGCCCGGCTCGACGGCGCCGGGCGGGTCGCGATGTTCCGCTACGTCACCGTTCCGATGCTGCGGTCGGTCGGTGTGGTGATCCTGCTGCTCGCCCTCGTCGGCTCGTTCCAGGTCTTCGACATGGTGCAGGTGCTCACCAACGGCGGTCCCTTCTTCGCCACCGAGGTCGTCAACACCTACATCTACCACCTGGCCTTCGGCGGTACGGGCGACGTCGATCCCGACGTCGGCCTCGCCTCGGCGGCGTCCTTCTTCTACGGGATCCTGCTGATCGCTCTGTCCGTGGTCCAGGTCCTGGTCATCCGCTCGCTGGCGCGCCGCCGGGCCGCGAAATAGAAGGGTTCCGCATGTCCGTTGCGACCACGCCCGTGCCCCCGCTGTCCCGTCCGGGCGCGCCCGCGCCGACGCGCGCCCGCCCGCGGCGCCGCAAGCCGCGCGCCGCGATGCTGATGACCCACGTCGCGCTGCTGGTCAGCGGCCTCGCGTGGATGTACCCGTTCCTGTGGACGCTGGGCAGCTCACTGAAGGACACCGACGAGTTCTTCGGCCGGGGCCTCAACCCGTTGCCCACGCAGCTGCTGTGGGGCAACTACCAGCAGGCGTGGGAACAGGCGTCGTTCGGCACCTACTTCATCAACACCCTGCTGATCACGATCGGCACCTGCGTCGGCACGCTGCTGGTCACCTCGATGGCCGGCTACGTGCTGGCCCGCGCCCCGTTCCCGGGCCGGGGGCTGTGCCTGTTCCTCATTTCGGCGACGCTGTTCCTGCCGCACGGCTACACGATCATCCCGATCTTCGACCTGATGGAGAAGCTGGGCCTGCTCAACTCGATCTTCTCGATCATCATCGTGCAGGCCGCGGGCGGCATCGTATTCGGCACGTTCCTGTTCATGGGCTTCTTCCAGACCATCAACACCGAGTTGGAGGACGCCGCGAAGGTCGACGGCGCCAGCTTCCACCAGACCTTCTGGCGAATCATGCTGCCGCTCTCGGGCCCGATGCTGGCCACGGTAGGTCTCTTCACCGCGATCAGCGCGTGGAACAGCTACTTCATCCCGCTGGTCTTCACCCTGGCCCGCCCGGAGCAGCGGACGCTGTCGGTCGGCATGTACGCCTTCATCGGCGAGAACTCGACACAGTGGACGCTGCTGTGCGCGGGATCCATCATCACCCTGGTCCCGATCATCGCGCTGTTCGTCATGCTGCAGCGCTTCTTCGTCAACGGCCTGGCCGGCGCCATCAAGGGCTGACCTAGCCCGGCGGGACGAAGGCGTGCCGAGCCGCGTCGCGGAAGCTGCGGGGCGACGAGCCGTGTGCCTCGTGGAACTGGCGACTGAAATACGAGGCGCTCGCGAATCCGCACGCGTACGCGATGTCCGAGATCGTGCGGGTCGTCGTGGCGAGCAGGGTCGCCGCGTGCCGCAGCCGCAGGTCCGCGACGAACTCCGTGGGCGTGGTGCCGTAGTAACGGCGCACGCTGCGGGCCAGATGGGCGTCGCTGACATGGGCCAGCGCGCGCAGCCGGGCGATGCCCTCGTGCAGGTAGTCTTCCCGGCTCATGGCCGCCGTGGCGGTCAGCAGCCAGTCGGGGATGCCGGGCGGCGGCGCTGGGCGCGGTGTCGCGGGCACCAGGAGATCGACGGCGTCGCACCAGAACCGGACGAGGTCCGGCTGCCGAGGTCCATCGTGGAACCGCCGCAGAATGGCCGCGCAGAGCTCCGCGCCGCGGTCGTCGTGCGCCAGTGGCGGGAGGGCGCCCGTCGCCCACCGCGGGTCGAGCCCGGCCAGGCCGGCGAAGGTGCGCCAGCCGGTGGCCGGGAACGCGATGTTGTAGAACCGCAGCGGTCCGACGATCGTGTGGTGGTCGCGCGGCCGGACCAGCACGACGTCGCCCGGGTGCAACGGCTGGGCCTGCTCCGGCCTGCCGGCATGCGACACGAGCTGCTCGCCCGCGCCTGCGACCACCGCCATCACCTCGAAGTAGTCGCGGTGGCTGTGCGGGTGGGACCGGCCCTTCAGGTCGACCAACGCGGCGTGGAAGGGCCGGCCGAGCGCGTGGTCCTCGAACCGCTCCGCCCGCTGCGCCACATCAACACAGTACAAGTTCTGGTTGTCGGCGGCGTATCCCGTCACGAACGGCGGTGGCACGGTGAAAGGCATGTCGATCACCACCTCGTACGCCCGCGACGGCTACGTCATCTTCCGCGACGCCATCGACGCCGACCTGATCGCCGAGGCCAGCGACCACGTCGCCTGGCTGGAGCGGCAGCACCCGGACGTCCGCCCCGAGCAGCTCGGTCACACGTTCCTCCGCGACGATCCATTTTGGATCCGCCTGATCAGCGACGACCGGTTGCTCGACATCGCCGAGACGTTCGTCGGGCCGAACATCGCGCTGTTCGCCTCGCACTACATCAGCAAGCCACCGTTCACCGGCCAGCCGGTGCTGTGGCATCAGGACAGCGCGTTCTGGCCGCTGGAGCCGATGGAGGTCGTGACGCTCTGGCTGGCGATCGACCACTCCACACCGGACAACGGCTGCGTCCGGCTCGTGCCGGGCAGCCACACCAGGGACATCGCGGCGATGCGCGCCAACACCGACGTCGCCAACGTCCTGGGGCAGGAGATCGCCGTCGACGTCGACGAGGCCGACGCGGTCGACATCGTGCTGCACCCCGGTGACGTCGAGGTGCACCACCCCAACATCATCCACGGCAGCAACGCCAACACCAGCCCGGACCGGCGCTGCGGGCTGACCATCCGCTACATCCCGACGTCGACCCGGATCCTCGGCGACGAGCAGCCCTTCCCCAGCGCCTTCTGGCTGCGCGGCGAGAAGGGTGTCAACAGCTACCAGCCCGTGCCCGCCTTCGACGCCGCGCGTCACTTCCCGTTCCGCGACGCCAAAGCCTGGTCCTGACCCCTGGCGACCCGCCGGTGTTCCCGGGGCGTACGTCCGGTGAGCTGCCGGAAGACCCGCGCGAAATGCTGGCCGGAGCCGAACCCCACGGCGAACGCGATGGTGGTGACCGGCAGGTCGCCGTCGGCGAGCAGGTGCCGGGCCCGCTCCACCCGGCGCTCGTTGAGATAGCGGTGCGGCGTCATCCCGACCTCCTGGACGAACAGCCGGGCGAGATAGCCCGGCGCGAGCCCGATCGCCCGGGACAGCTCGTCGAGCGTCCACCGCCGCGCGCTGTCCCGGTCGAGCAGGCGCCTTGCGGTCGCGACCCCCGGATGGCCGGGCAGCGTCGGCACCGGGTGGGTGTCGCGGAGCTGGCGGCTCACCTCGAGCACCAGGCGGTCCACCGCCAGCAGCAGGCCCGTTGTGCCATGCCGGCGCACCGCGGTCAGCTCCCGGCCGATCTGCCGGAACGTCTCGGCCAGCGCGTCGGAGCCGGCCCGGTGCACGACCGGCGGGTGCCCGCGCCAGTCCGCAGCGAGCCCGGGATGGCGGACCAGGGCCGGCGCCGGGTCGACGGCCGCGAAGCAGAAGTGGTGGCGCCGCGCCGACTCCTCGCGCATGTGGTGCGACACGCCGGGGCCGACGCCGAGCAGGTGGCCCGGTCGCAGCGCGAACCGTTCGCCGCCGGCCTGCCAGTGGCTCTCGCCGTGCAGCTGCAGGTAGAACTCCCAGACAGGGTGGGTGTGCGGCCCGATCCGGAACCGGGCCGGCGTCCACTGCTCGCCGGCGTGCACGAGCCCGGTGCCGTCGTCGACGTCGGCGTGAAAGCCGGCCGTGACGCCGGGCGGCCGGAACACCGCGACGCCGGACATCAGTCCACCAGGGCGCCGAGCAGTTCGGGAAAGGTGAGCCGGCCGAAGTGCCCGTAGCCCTGGAACTCCCGGTAGCGCAGATCCCGCACGGTGTCGCGGATCCTCCGCACGGTCACCTGGATGTCGTCGAAGTCGTCGGCGGAGTGGAACACCGTCAATCCGGCGGTACGCGCGGCCACGTGCGGATCCAGCGTGAAGTCGAAGAAGCCCGGCGCCCGACCGGTCGGGTCCAGCCACGGCGCGACCAGGACCACCCGGCCGACCGAGACGCCCGGGTTCTCGCTGAGCCAACGCAACAGGAAGCCCGCGCCGCAGCTGTGCGCGGCGAACAGAGTCCGTGTGCCGACGTCGTAGCGCTCCAGCTCCCGCCGCCAGGCCGGATAGTCCGGCGCGAACGCCAACGGCATCTCGGGCGTATGCGCCGGGATATCCCGCACGATCAGCTGCTTGGCGAGCCAGGGCAACCAATGGTGGTTGCTCGGCGAGGGCACCGTGGCGTCGTAGAACTCTGCCTCGCCCGGCTTGCCGTGCAGGATCAGCGCGTTCGGTTTCGCGCCGAACTCGGTCGGATCAGGCACGAACGGTTCCCTTTCGCTACCTACGTTGGACGCCATGGATCACTCCTTCCTGCCAGGACCCGACGACGTCGCGGCGTACCGCGAGCATGGTTTCTGGGTCTCGCCGGTCATCGTGCCCGGCGAGGTACTCGACGCCGCCGAGCGTGGCATGCGACGCTTCTACGCCGGGGAGCGCGACGCCGACCTCGGCGGTTTCGGCGGCTGGACCCCGGCCGATGGACCGGGGCTGCGCAAGAACGACTACGCGTCGCTGGTGATCCGCGAGCTGGCCGAACTGGTCCGCTATCCCACGATCGCCGCCACCGCCGCCCGGCTGGCCGGCGCACGCGGTGTCCGGCTGTGGCACGACCAGTTGCTCTACAAGCCGGTCGACACCCCGGGGCTGGTCGCGAACGTCGGCTGGCACACCGACCGGCAGTACTGGCAGAGCTGCTCGTCGGACGACATGCTCACCGCCTGGGTCGCCTTCCACGACGTCGAGGAAGCCGGTGGTTCGGTGTCGTTCCTCGACGGCAGCCACAACTGGGACGTCGACGGGCTGGACTTCTTCACGCAGGACCTGGATGCGCTCACCCACCGGATCGCGCTGCAGGGCTTCCGGGTGCGGGTGCGGCCGACGACCATGCGGCGCGGCCAGGTCAGCTTCCACCACTGCCGCACGGTGCACGGCAGCGGCCCCAACCGCGGCGGCGCGCCGCGCCGGTCGCTGGCCATCCACCTGCAGCCCGCCGACAACCGCTGGCGGCACCACGTCGGTGCGGACGGCCGGCCGGCCCGGCACGGCAACGACCGGCTCGTCCGGCAGGTCGACGGCGTGCCGGACTACGCCGATCCGCGGGTCTGCCCGCAGCTGTTCCCGTCGCATTCCGGGTAGCGTACGGCTTGTCGTTGGACCGGTCCACTGTTAGCGTCCCTTTCGCGGTGGACCGGTCCATCGCGGTCCACACGAGACCGAGAGGCAACTGCCATGCCAGCGTCAGGGGTCGCCATCGTCGGCACGGGCCATCGTGCCCAGCTGTTCACCGCGGGCCTCGCCAGCCGGCCGGCATACGACGTCGTCGGTCTGTGCGACCCGAGCCCGACCCGGATGGCGTTCCACAACGCGCTGCTGGCCGAGCACGGTCGCGAAGCAGCCTGGACCTGGGCGCCCGCCGACTTCGACCGGCTGTTGAAAGACGCCCCCGACCTCGTGGTGGTGACCTCGCCGGACGCCACCCACGACGACTACATCGTCCGCGCGCTGCGGGCCGGCGCCCGCGTCATCACCGAGAAGGCGATGACCACCGACACCGCCAAGGCCCGCCGCATCATGGCCGCCGTGCGGGACACCGGCGGCGATCTGACCGTCGCGTTCAACTACCGGTTCAACCCGGTGCACGCCAGGGTGCACGAGCTGCTGCGGTCCGGCGCCGTCGGCGACGTGCTCTCGGTGCACTTCGAGTGGCTGCTCGACGTGCGGCACGGCGCCGACTACTTCCGCCGCTGGCACCGCGAGCGGGTCAACTCCGGCGGGCTGATGGTGCACAAGGCAAGCCACCACTTCGACCTGGTCAACTGGTGGCTCGGTGCCCGGCCGGTGTCGGTCTACGGCCAGGGCCGGCTGGCCTTCTACGGCGCCAACGGGCGACGCACCGGCCACGCCCGCGACTATGTCCGGGCACATGGTTCTCCGGCCGCACAGGACGACCCGTTCGCCATCCACCTGGTCGACAACCCGAGCCTGCGCGCGCTCTACCTCGACGCGGAGGCCGACTCCGGCTATATCCGCGACCAGAACGTCTTCGGTGAGGGCATCACCATCGAGGACGACATGGCACTGGTCGTCGGTTACGACACCGGCGCCTCGATGAGCTACCACCTGACCGCGTACTCGCCGTGGGAGGGCTACCGGGTGATGTTCAACGGCACCGGCGGCCGGCTCGAGCTCGAGGTCGAGGAGGCGCTCTGGACCCAGCCGGCGGCGCGGGTCGAGTCGAAGAAGGGCTCGGTGCACGGCGACCTCGCCGCGGAAACGGCCGGCGGCGCGCGGATCCTACTGCGGCCGCTGTGGCAGCCCCCGCAGGAGGTGCGGGTCCCCGACTTCGACCACGCCGGGCACGGCGGCGCCGATCAGCGGATGCTCGTCGCGCTGCTGGACGGCACCAGCGACCAGGCGGCGGACCGGGCCGGCGCCGACGACGGCCTGCAAGCGCTGCTGCCCGGGCTGGCGGCCAACGAGTCGTTCCGCACCGGCCGTGCGGTCGACGTCACCACGCTGCTCGACTCCTGACAGCCGGCCGATGTCGCTGCGGATCGAGAGCATCGAGTCGACCGACCTGTTCGTCGGGACGGTCGACGAGCCCCGCCAAGTGGTGCGGGTCAGGGTGGCGGGTGCGCCTTCGGGCGTACCCGTGGAGGTCGACGGCTTCTTCGCCGAGGCGGACGCCGCGGGTGCGGCGGTGGTCGAGGTGGGCGTCGCACTGCGTGGGCCCGCCGGCGCGCAGGTGCCGGTCACCGTGACCGCCCGCGGCGGCGGGTCGGTCGCGCAGGGCTCGGGCACGGTCGTCTTGGCCGAGCCGGGCTGGACGGTCCACCTGGTGTCCCACTTCCACTACGACCCGGTGTGGTGGAACACCCAGGCCGCGTACACCAGTCAATGGGATGCCCTGCCTGGCGCCGCGCAGGAGCACCGCGCGACCTATCAGCACACCGGTTTCCACCTGGTTCGCACGCATCTCGAACTGGCCCGGCGCGATCCCGACTACAAGTTCGTGCTGGCCGAGGTCGACTACCTCAAACCCTACTGGGACTGCTATCCGCAGGACCGCGACCTGATCCGGCGGTTGCTCGCCGATGGGCGGTTGGAGCTGATGGGCGGCACCTACAACGAGCCCAACACCAACCTGACCGGTGCCGAGACCACCATCCGCAACGTGGTACACGGGCTGGGCTTCCAGCGCGACGTGTTGGGCGGCGACCCGGCCACCGCGTGGCAGCTCGACGCGTTCGGCCACGATCCGCAGTTTCCCGGCATCATGGCCGACGCCGGGCTCACCTCCAGCTCGTGGGCGCGCGGCCCGTTCCACCAGTGGGGCCCGATGATGCGGGTGGCCGGCGACGTGGTCACCGACGCGTCGGCGATGCAGTTCCCCAGCGAGTTCGAGTGGATCGCGCCGAGCGGGCAGGGCCTGTTGACCAGCTACATGCCGGCGCACTACAGCGCCGGCTGGTGGATGGACTCGGCGGCGACGCTGGACGCCGCGGAAGAGGCCGTGCTGCGGCTCTGGCGGCTGATGCGGCCCGCGGCCGCCACCCGCAACATCCTGCTGCCGGTCGGCACCGACTACTCGCCGCCCAACAAATGGCTCACCGCGATCCATCGCGACTGGAACAGCCGCTATCTGTGGCCGCGGCTGCTCTGCTCACTCCCTCGGGACTTCTTCGCCGCGGTCCGCGCCGAGCTGACCTCGCTCAGCCCGCAGACCCGCGACATGAATCCGATCTACACCGGCAAGGACGTGTCCTATATCGACACCAAGCAGGCCCAGCGGGTCGTCGAGAACCTGGTTGTCGACGCGGAGAAGTGGGCCACGCTGGCTGCCTTGCACGGGCGCGCGCGCTATCCGGTCGAGGCGCTCGACCGGGCCTGGCGGTTGCTCATCTACGGCGCGCACCACGACGCGATCACCGGTACCGAGTCCGACCAGGTCTACCTCGATCTACTGGCCGGCTGGCGGGAGGCGCACGACCTGGCGCGGACCGTGCACCGCGGCGCGCTCGCGCACCTCGGCGACCAGGTCGACACCACCGGTCCTGGTTCTGCCGTGCTGGTCTTCAACCCGTCGTCGTGGTCGCGCACCGACATCGTCAGCGTTGCGGCGCCTCCGGCGACGCGAATCGTGGACACAGCCGGCTCGCCCGTGCCTGTGGTGCGCTCCGGTGACCGGTTGACCTTCCTCGCACGGGACGTGCCGTCGCTCGGCCACCGTGGCTACCGGCTGCTGCCGGCACCGTCCGCGGCGGAGCCGCGCTGGGTCGCCGCGTCCGGGCACGTCATCGCCAACTTTGCCTATCGGCTCACCGTCGACCCGGCGCGCGGTGGGACGGTCGCCTCGCTCACCGAGCTGGCCACCGGTCGCGACCTGCTGCGGCCGGGGCGGGTGGGCAACGAGATCCTGGTGTACGACGAGTACGCCGAACACCCCGAGTTCCACGAGGGACCGTGGCACCTGTTGCCGACCGGCGGCCCGATGACGGCGTCCGGCGAGCACCCGGCCGAGACGGTGCGGGTCGAACACAGTCCGCTCGGCGAGCGCGTCGTCGTGACCGGGTCGGTCGGCCCGGCCCGTTTCACGCAGACGCTGACACTGTGGCATGGGCTGTCCAGGGTGGACTGCTCGACTCGGATCGATTTCACGGGCAGCGACCACCTCGTGCGGCTGCGCTGGCCGGTCGGTGTTCCCGGCGGGCTGCCGCTCTCTGAGGTGGCCAACGCGGTGGTCGCGCGAGGGTTCGCACATCCCGACGTCGACAGCGCGCGGCATCCGTGGACCCTCGACAACCCCGCCTACCGCTGGTTCGGCTCGGGGACCACGGCCCGGGTCACGCTGACCTCCGCCGACGGCGACGCCGTCGGGCACCGGGCCATCGGCGTGGCCGAGGTCATCGTCACCGAGCCGCCTGCTCATGGGCGGTCGATCGCCGTGGCGCTGGTGCGCGCCGGCGTAACCGCCACGTGCACCACTGCCCACACACCGCGATACGGCCGTTCGGAGGTCGACTCGAACCTGCCCGACGTGCGGATCGCCGTCGGTGGCCCGGGGCGCAACGCTTTCACCGCCGAGGTGCTCGCCGCCGCCGGCCCGGCCTACGAGGCCGAGTACACCCGGCAACTCGCCGCTACCGGCACCGTCCGCATGTGGCTGCCCGCTTCGCGGCCGCTGGCCGAGGTCTGGCAACCCAGTGCGGATCTCACCGGCCTGCGCGACCTACCCGTCCTGCTGGTCGCGTCCGCCGATGATGACGCGGCTGCGGTGGCCGCGCTGGTTGCCGACCTGGCCGACGCCGTGGTTCCGGTGGCTCAGCCGGCCGGCCCGTGGTCGCCGGAGCCGTACGCGGACCGGACCGTCGCGGTTCTCAACCGCGGCATACCCGGTTTCGCCGTCACCGCCGACGGCGGGCTGCACCTGTCGCTGCTGCGGTCGTGCACCGGCTGGCCGACCGGAGTGTGGATCGACCCGCCGCGCCGGACGGCACCGGACGGTTCGGCGTTCGCGCTCCAGCACTGGACGCATTCGTTCGAGTATTCACTGGTCGCCTCGGACGGCGACTGGCGCGACGGCGGAATCACCACGCAGGCCCACGACTACAACCATCCGCTCGTCGCCCTGGTCGCCGCTGCGCATCCCGGGCCGCTGGCAGCCGACACGGCGCTGCTGAGCGTGTCGCCGGGTGCGGTGCTCACCGCGCTGAAGGCCACCGGTGACCCGCTCGCGTCCGGCCGCCCGGGCGCGCCTCACACAGGTGTGACAGCCCGCGTCTACGAGCCGCACGGCCGACCCGCCACGCTCTGGCTGGACGGTCCCGGCCTATCGGTCGCCGGCCGCGCCGACGTTGTGGAGCGCCCACGGTCCGGTGACCCCGACGCTCTCGGGCCGTTCGAGATCGGAACGTGGCTGCTGCGCGCGCCGGCTCGGGCGTCCTCCGTCGAGATCGGCCCGCGGACCGAGCCGGTGCAGCCGGTGTTCACCCGCTACTGGCTACACAACAAGGGTCCGGCGCCAATGGGCAACCAGCCGGTAAGCGTCCACCTGCACCCCCGCGACGACCGGTCGGTCTTGGTGACGGTGGCCAGCGACCTCACGGAAACCGCCTTTGACGGGACGGTGTGGATCGACGCCCCCGCCGGTTGGACGGCCGACCCGGTCGAGCGTCCGGTGCGGCTCTCTCCCCGCGGCTGGACCTCCTTCACCGTCGACCTCGTCGCGGGCCCGGACGCGGCCGCCGGCGTGGTCACGGCCCGGTTGGACCACGCCGGCAGCACCGTCGAAGACGTCCTCCCGCTCGGCGACCCGGGCCCGGCGCTCTCCGCCGACCTCGACGTCGACGATCTCCGGATGCGTCCCGGCCAGCGGGCGACGATCACACTGCGGCTGGCCAACCCGGCGGGCCACGCCGTGCACGGCGAGGTGCAGGTCATCGGCCCGTGGGGCACCTGGGAGATGCTCGCGCCGCACACCCAGGGATTCGCGGTCGAGGCGGGCGGCCAGGCGTGCGTCGAGATCGCGGTGACCGTGCCGCCCGACGCCGGCCCGGGCGCCTGGTGGGCGCTGGCGAAGGTGATGTGGTTCGGCCGGGTCGCCTACACGGCCCCGGTGCGGTTGGTGGTCGGTCCGTGATGCTCGCGTGGATCGACGGGGAGCCGCTCGACCCGGACGAGGTGTCGGCGGAGCTGCGCCGCCTCTACGGCGGTCCTGGCGGGCACGTGCTGCCGACGCCGGACACCACCGAGGGCCGGCAGCTGCGGCGCTGGGTGGTTCAGGTGCTGGCGGTGCGGGCTCTGCTGGCCCACGAGGCCGCGCGGCGGGGGCTTCCGGACTCGGGCCCGCTGCCCGACACCGACCGCGTTTCGGTGGGCACCATCGCGGCGGCCGCGCTGGCCCAGTCGCCACACGCGGCGGCCGTCTTCGCCGCGGTGACGGCCGACGTGACGGTCTCCGCCGGCGAGGTGGACGCCTACCGCGCGGCCAATCCGGAGCTGGCCGGCGAGGAGGTCCGGGTGGTCCGGCACATCCGCGCCGGCCGCCCGGTCAACGCGGGCCGGCCGTACCGGGTGCGGCGTACCGAGGTGCTCGGATCGCTGGTCTTCGCGGCACCGCGCGGCGCGGTCGTCACGTCGGGTCGCGACGTGCTGGAGGTCGTCGACATCGCCGAGGCTTCCGGCACCGACGTCGCCGCACTGCTGCTTGCCGCTGCCCGCGCGGCGACGTTCGCGCGGTGGCTCGACGTCCAGGTACGCGACCGGGTCCAGCGCGGCCCTGGCGCGGAACACCCTGCCGACCCGTCGCAACCTGACCACACCCACCGGCATTGAGCCCTGGGGCTCTGCCTCAAACCCCGGACTTCTCAGAGATCAGCTTGGCGGCGGAACTCTGTTCAAGCAGAGCTGACAGCAAGCGTACGGCCCAGGGTCGCCGCGGCTTGCTCATCGTTAGCCGGCGGCAGGGCCTACGCGTGCGCCGTTCTTGCGAGCGGCACGCTGCGCTGGTCCTGATCGCGCCGCGGATCTCCTCGTTTCGCCACGCCGCGGAGACCGCCCGCATAACGTCGTCGCCAGGAAATGCGGTGAGCGCACCGGAGTGCGGCGAGGAGGGAGCGTGAAGGCAGTCGTCTACCAGGGGCGGTGACACCGCTGAGGCCCCGGACGTGCTCGCCAAGATCACCTCGACGGCGATCTGCGGCTCGAACCTACGCGGGCACCTCGGCAGAGCCCGGCCAGGTCTGGCGTCGCCGTACCCGCAGATCTGCCGCCGTCCGCCAACAGCAAGGAGGCAATCATGGCGACCGTCAACCTGTCCGACGCCCGCCGGGTCATCGCCGCCGCCGAGGCGCGGGCCGCCGAGATAGGCCAGCCGATGAACATCGCCGTGGTCGACGGCGGCGGCAACCTGGTCGCGCACGTCCGGATGGACGGCGCCTGGATCGGCAGCGTCGACATCAGCGTCAACAAGGCCTGGACGGCCCGCGCCTTCGACATCCCGACCGAGGCGCTGGCCACCAACGCGCAGCCGGGGCAACAGTTCTACGGCATCCATGCGAGCAACCAAGGCCGAGTGATGATCTTCGCCGGCGGCATCCCGCTGCGGCGCGACGGCCTGGTTGTCGGTGGGGTCGGGGTCAGCGGCGGTACGGGCGAGCAGGATCAGACCGTCGCCGAGGCCGGCGCCGGCGCTTTCTAGCGGGTCTGATAGTGGTCAGCTGTGTCGGCGGAGGATGTTCAACACGATGCAGGCGACCGCGGCCACCATCAGCTGCCAGTAGTAGGCACCACCGGTGTGGCCAAGGCCATCCTTGACGCTCAACCCCGACCGGGGCGCGCGGCAGCGCGTGACTCGCCACCGCCGGCGACGACCGGGTTGTGCGGCTCTGGCACCCCGACCCCACGATATGTCTGGCCCAGACCAATGTGGTCGGGCGCTCCCTGTTCTACCTGGATGTCAACGCAATGCGTTGTTCGCTTGCGATCTCGCCCCGCGTTGATCATCTGTTTGGGATGTTCTGCGGGTTCTCGGCGGTGCACGCACCTCACGCCGGCCACCTGCGCAGGTCCCACACTGGCTGCCCACCCCAGCAACCCCCTTCTGCGCAGTCAATCGCCCACGTACACGTCCGCGACCAGGGACAACCGCCCAGACGGTGCGCAGTTGTGGCCTGTATCCCGCCTTCGAGATCACCCTGCGCCTCGACGGTTATCCGCCCAGCTCAGGGCCTGTGCCCCGGCGCGTCTGGGGGGCGCGTTTCGGGTCGTGAAAGTGGAGTCCAGGTGGGGCTCGAACCTGCGCACGTCCACAGCGTTCCTGCTCACGCCCGGTCGATCGCTACTGACGGCCCGGCCTAGCGCGAACGCCCGACCAGCGGCAGATGTGCGCACGTGATCTTGGCTGACCGGCGCGTTCAGGGGCTGGAGCGGTGCGGTCCGCTTCGACTTGCGCGGGAGCAGTGACCTTTGGCGACCCGAGGCATCGCCGCGTCGGCAGGGCGTGTGTCCATACGCACCAGCGGGAGACTCCGACGGACGTACGGACGGTGAGGAAATTGCCAGCGGCGCAGCCCGCTCGGCTATGAGCGGGCGTCGGTGGAAGGCGCGCATGAGCACGGTTCGATCACTGCTGACCGGTTTCCTCGCCGGTCACCTTGTCCTCGGAGCCGACGGACGGGGCCGTGCCGTCGCGGAGGTCGTGGGCGGCGCCGGGCACGGCGAACTCCAGCAGCCGGGCGCCTTCGGCCTCGATCTCGGCGCGCTCGATGGCGGTCAGCGGCCGGAACGGGTCGATCTCCAGAGTCGCTGACGCCTTGCCTGGATGGAGCTTCCAGGCGCCCGTCACCTGCCCGTCCACGAGGAAGGTGGCGCGCATCCCGTTGCGCGTCATGACCCGTTTGCGGGCCTCCTCTGAGATCACGCGGGTGCGGTCGGTATGGGAGGCCAGGAGGTTGTCGTATTCGGGCAGGAAGCGAACCGGCGCGCGGGCGTCGGCGTCGGGGCGTGGCGCATCCGGGAGGTCGAACAGCTCCACCCCGTGCTCGTCGCGGAAGACCGCCAGCCGTGGCCGCAGCCTCTCCAGGACGGGCCGCAGCCGGGTTCGGCCGGCCCACGTCTGCACGTCGGCGACCGACGCCGGGCCGAACGCGGCGAGGTAGCGCAGCACGATGTGTTCGGAGTCGGCGGCGGAGGCGGGCTCGGCTCCGGTCCAGCAGGCCGCCGTCGCGTACCGGGTGGTGCCGCCGACGCCCCAGACGGCGCGTGGCGGCACCTGCACCAGCGGTACCAGGTTCCGCACCACGGTGGCGAGTGCGCGGGGCTCGCGATCGGGCCACCGCTCGTGCAGCGCCGCGCCGAGTTCCTTGGGGGTGAGGTGTCGTGCGCCGAGCAGTGCCCGGCCCGACTCCGCCACGGCCGCACGGTCCAGACCGGTCAGGATCGTCTTGAACGCGGTGTCCAGCTCACGGTCGAGCGCGGGCTGCGCCCATGGCCGCAACGAGCGGTAGTCCGCCGTGGTGACCAGGTGGACGGTGCTGCGCATCAGCGCGACCCGCACCAGGCGGCGCTTGGTCAGCGCGTCCGTCAGGTCGGCAGTGCCGAACTTCCGCAATCTGCTCCAGAGCCCGAAGTAGGGCGCGTAGGGCGCCTGCGCCTGCATGCCGACCAGCCGGGTGACCGCCTCCTCGGCGGTCGCGTCGGCCCGTTCCAGCAGCATCTGACGGGCCAGCAGGGCTCGCCCCAGCTCCCGTCGCCGCAGCACCTGTGCCACCGTGCCGTCCTTTCCATCGTATGGCAGGGGCGGCGGATGCCGCCCCTGCCTCGTCGATCAGCCGCCGAAGTCGGCCCGGTGATCCGCGGCCCACTGAGCGTAGGTACGCGCGGGGTGCCCGGTGATCTGCTCGATGACGTCGTTGACCGGCGCGGGCCTGCCGACCGCCTGCGCCATGAGACCGAACAGCGCCGCCAGGAACTCGGGGTCCATGAACAGGCTCATCTGCTCCAGCACGGGCTCCGGGTCGAGGTCCTCGACGGTGAGCGGGCGCCCCAACGTCTCGCCGAGGATGCGGACCTGCTGCGCCTGGGTCAGCGACTCGGGGCCGGTCAGGTCGTAGGCCCGCCCCGCGTGCCCGCCGCCGGTCAGGATCCGCGCGGCCACCTCGGCGACGTCCCTCTCGTGCGCGGCGCTGAACGCGGCTTCGGCGTACGGCGCGCGAATGACGTCACCGCCCTGGAGCTGCATCGCGAACGTCAACGAGTTGATGGCGGGGAAGAGTAGCCGCAGGAACGTCCACTCGATCCCAGATGCCTCGATGGCCTGCTCGACGTCGCGGTGGTACTGGGCGATTACGTCGGGCTGCCGCTCGGCGCCCGGGACGATCGCCCCCGAGGACAGGAACACCAGCCGCCGCACCCCGGCCCGCCCCGCGGCCGCCAGTAGCGGAGCGACATCCATCCCGTACTGCAGAACCAGGAAGGCGGCTTCGACGCCGGCCAGCGCCGCTGGCAGCGTCTCGGGCTTGGTCAGATCGCCCTGGACGACGTCGACTTCCGCCGGGAGCCCGGCTTGTTCCGGGGTACGGGTCAGCGCCCGTACCGGCGCACCCGCGGCGACCAGCTCTTCTACTGCCTGACGTCCGAACTGAGCCGTGGCACCAATGACGAGATACATGAGGGTTTCCCTTCGTGTGAAGACTGGGGGGTCTGATGGGGTCCGCCTACAACCGGCGGCGGATCAGCGAACCTTGCGGAAGAACTGCTGGATGTCGTGGACGAGCAGATCGGGCGCGTCGTGGGCGGCGAAGTGGCTGCCCCGGTCGTAGACGCTCCAGGAGACGATGTTTTCGTGGTCGCGGTCGGCGAACGTCCGGATCGACTGGTAATCCCAGGCGAAGTTGGCCAGGCCGAGGGGCACGGTGGTCGGTTTCGGCACGGTGGTGCCCCGGCCGTTCGACTTCTGCTGTACGGGGGCCGCCGCCGCGTCCTCGTAGTAGAACCGGGCGGCTGAGGCGGCTGTGTTGGTCAGCCAGTAGATCATCACGTTCGTGAGCACGTAATCCGGGTCGAGCGAAGCGCCGAGCAGCTGCGCGTTCCAGCCCAGCAGGCCGGCCGGGGAGTCGGCTAGAGCGTGCGCCAGATTCTGCGGCTCGGTGGACTGGAGCTTGTCGTACGCGCCCCGGTTCTGGGTGAACCACTCGGCGAACGCGAGCTTGCCGCGCTCCTCCTCGGAGAGGCCGGCCAGTTCGGCGGGGTCGCCCGACGGGAACGAGAAGACCTGTGTCACGTGCACGCCGCAGACGTGCTCAGGATCGACCCGGCCCACCTCGGGCGAGATCAGCGATCCGCCGTCGTTGCCGGCCGCGCCGTACCGGTCGTAGCCGAGCCGCTGCATCAGCTCGGCCCAGGCCCGGGCCACCCGGTACCGGTCCCAGCCGCGCTCCCGGGTCGACCCGGAGAAGCCGAAACCCGGCACCGACGGAATGACCAGGTGGAACGCGTCCGCCGGGTCGCCGCCGTGCGTTCGTGGCTCGGTGAGCGGGCCGATCACATCCAGCCACTCGACCACCGAGGTCGGCCAACCGTGGGTCAGTATCAGCGGCGTCGCGTCCGGCTCCGGCGACCGCACGTGCAGGAAGTGGATGTTCTGGCCGTCGATCTCGGTGGTGAACTGCGGGTACGCGTTCAGCCTCGCCTCCCAGGCCCGCCAGTCGTACCCGGTCCGCCACCGCTCGACCAGCTGCCTCACGTAGCCCACCGGGACGCCGTACTCCCAACCGGGCGGCACCGGACCAGCCGGCGCCGACTCGTCCGCGGGCAGTTCCTCCGCCCACCGAGTGCGGGCCAGCCGCTGCTGGAGATCGTCGAGCTCGGCCTGGGGGATGTCGATCCGGAACGGTGCGATCGTGCTGTCGTTCGTCATGGTCATCAGCGTAGGAGGAAATTAGGCAAGGCCCGTTCCTAATAAACTGGCATACTGCGAAGAATGTTGGAAACCGCGGCGCGGCTGCTGCGCCTGCTCTCGCTACTCCAGACACCCCGCGAGTGGACCGGCGCCGAACTGGCCGAACGGCTGTCGGTCAGCACCCGGACCGTTCGCAACGACGTGGACCGCCTGCGGAACCTCGGCTATCCGGTGCACGGCAGCCGGGGCGCGGTGGGCGGCTACCGACTCGGCGCCGGGGCCACGCTGCCGCCACTGCTGCTCGACGACGAGGAAGCGGTCGCGGTGGCGATCGGGCTGCGCACTGCCGCCGGCGGCACGATCACCGGGGTCGAGGAGACCTCGTTGCGCGCGCTGGCCAAGCTGGAGCAGGTGCTACCGGCGCGACTCCAGCGTCGCGTTGACGCCCTCAAGCGGTACGCCGTCGTGGTGCCGCGGGACGACCTGGGGCCGCGGGTGGACGCGGACAGGCTGAGTGTCCTCGCCGCAGCCTGCCGGGACCACGAGCGCTTGCGATTCGGCTACCGAAGCCACGACGGCTCCGAGAGCCGGCGCGAGGTGGAACCGTACCGGCTGGTCAACTGGGGACGACGGTGGTATCTCGTCGGGTTCGACGTCGAGCGGGCCGACTGGCGAACGTTCCGGGTGGACCGGCTCCACCCACGTACCCCGACGGGCCCCCGATTCATCCCCCGCGATCTCCCCGAGGAAGCCGTCGACCAGGTACGCCGGGGCGTGTCGTCGGCCGCATGGCGGTACCGGGCCCAGGTCGTCGTACACGCACCGGCCGAACAGCTCGTCGAGCAAATCAACGCCGCCATCGGCACCATCACCCCGGTCGACGACACCCACTGTCTGCTGGACACCGGCGCGGACGGCATCGAGGCGCTCGCCGTCCACCTCGGCCTGCTCGGCGTCGACTTCACCGTGACGGAACCCGCGGAACTCGTCGAACTCGTGCGTACGCTCGCCGGCCGCTACCACCGCGCCACCACCGAACCGCGTCCGCAGGACACCTAAGCCAGGGCCGCCTCGGACCGCCCGGCACGACCCATCGTCACCATCAAGGTCGCACGGATTACCGCAGACCGACAGGACGATCCGCACACCCGAGGCATGCACTCTTCTCGGCAGAAGCGGATGCGGCATTCGACATTCGAGTACATCGCCGAGGCTGCCCATCATGATCCACGCTTCACCTGCCACGTGCGCAGGTCCCCACACCGGCTACCCACCCAGCGACCCCCTGCGGCCTGATCAGTCGCCCAGGTACACGTTCGTGACCAGGGACAACCGCCCGGACGGTGCGCAGTTGTGGGCTGTATCCTGCCCTCGAGATCAACCTGCGCCTCGGTGGTATTCGCCCAGCCCAGGGCCCGTGCCTCGACGCGTCTGGGGGCGCGTTTGGTTCGTGAAGGTCGTGTCGAGGTGGGGCTCGAACCTACGCTCGATCAACCGACCACGATCTGTTAGCGCGGGCTGACGGTTGCCCCGGTTCGCCGACGAAACCTCAGCTATTGGGTGCGAGCAGCCCGCCGCCGCCGACCTGACCGCTGGCGGCATCCCGCCTCGGTGGGTGCGGACGAAGTTTCCATACAGACATCGGAAGATCGACTTCGATGAAGGTCGAATTTTGTTGCGCGGTAGTCAGGCCAGGCGGGACGAGAGCTACGTACGATCGATGTTGCGCCCCGGTCGACGAGTCGTGTCCCCCGCGAGCTGCGCGGAATTAGTATTTAGAGCGTGTTTGAGATGTTGTTTAGATCCAGGCGAAGGTGCGGCGGAGTTGGCTTTGGGCGGGGTGGCCGCGGGTGATGCGGCCGAGCATGCCGTTGATGGCGGCCCAGCGGATGACGGCTTCGGAGGCCTCGGGATGGCGTTCGTAGTCGCGGGCCACCCGGCGGTGGGCGGTGAGCCGGGCCAAGGTGCCTTCCACTACCCAGCGTCGCGGATGGACAGCGAATCCCTGCTGGTCGGCGGGTTTGCGTACGATCTCTACGGTGGTCTTCAATGTGTCGCGGGCCCAGTCGACAAACCGGCCAGCGAAGCCCTGGTCAGCGAAGACGTGTCGGACCGGGCTCCTGAGATACATGCCCAGTAGCGCAGTCTTGCCGCCGTCGGGGTCCTGCCATGAGGCTGCCAGGACGGCGACGGCGATGAGGAGGCCGGCAGTCTCGGTGACAATGAACCTTTTGCGGCCGTCGATCTTTTTGCTGGCGTCATAACCGCGGGAGTCTGTTCCGACGGTGTCGGCGCCTTTGACGCTCTGCCGGTCGAGGACTCCGGCGGAGGGTTCGGGCTCTCTGCCTTGGGCTGTCCGGGCCTTGATTCGCAGTGCGGTCAGTAGCTTCTCCGTGACGCCGGCGTCTTCCCATCGCGCGAAGTGCCAGTACACCGTTTGCCACGGTGGCAGATCAGCCGGCATCCACGGCGGAATCGCACCGTGACGCCGGTTTCACTGGTGACCGCGGCCACTGTTCCGCGCTGTGCGTAGTAGGAAAATTCCAATGCCTCCGAGCCAGAAAAGCAAAGTGAACACGGCGATGCGCTCCATGCCGCCCTTACCAATGCCGAGCCACGGGCCGGCGAAATGCAAATACGATGCAACGAACGCGGTGGCCCCGAGAGCGCGAGAGGTCCATCGCGCCTTCCACATGGCCGAATCGCGGCGCACGAACCCGCTGGCCAGCAACCCGATGTTCGCAATCGGCATGACGAGTAGCGCAGCCAGCAGGTGCATGCCGAGATTTACATCGGCAGGAAAGACTCCCACTAACACGTAGCCGGTAGCGGCCAGCAGAATACAGCCGCGGGCAAGGGTTGCTCGTCTCCCTCGGCCCCACGCGCTTCGTACCAGGATCACACCTGCTCCAACTAGACACCCGAGCACTATCACACCGGCGTTGAAAAAGAGGTGCAAAGGAGAGCAGATGTCGCGCCCATCAAAAAAGCCACAGCCAACGTTCCCAAGGTCGCTGATGTTGTTGCTCGCCCAGCTATAGTCAATTGGCCACGCAAGCTCAGTTAGCAGGTTCACCACTAATAGTACCGGCGGCACCGCAGCAAGGGTTATCGCACCGATACCAACCGCGTTGAGTTTCCTGGAAGCAATTGTCTTGCTGTTGATCATCGAGGCTCCGTTATTTGTTTGCAGACATCAGGACCCTCCCATGCTCATTCGGACTTGCACCAGCACACTGGCAATACCACCCAGGTAGTCCTAGCCCTACCTGCAGGACGATCAGAAAACCGTGCGAGTCATGTGTAACCCGCCGTCAGGTAAGGGCTCTTCCACCATCAGCGCCCGGGATAGACGGCGATCCCTGCCGGTCTTTACTGCCTGTCACCGGCTGACCCGCACCCGCGAACACCGCCCCGCGGTCCTCCGAAGCCATCACCCGGCGGGCACCACCAACCGCAGGCTCCGTCGGATCACTCGCAGCCAGCCGCCCAACGACAACACCACCGCGTTCACCTGGATCTAACCGACATCTCAAACACGCACTTAGAGATGACTACAGCGAGGGTTGTGAACGAAGACACTGGCGAGAAGCTGGGCACCGCCGAGCGAAATGAGAGCATCAATACCAGTCGAGTCACGGTCGACGGTGTGGAATACGACGTTGTCCGGCAATCCTGGTATGGTCCGGAACTCCTGATCGGGGTGTGGCCCTCTTGCGGCCGGATAAGCGAGGAAATGCAATCTGGTCGGTGGGTGCACGTAGCCGCCCATCCGTAGCCAGGCCGTGGCTGGCCAGCGATGGACAAGTCGGGACAGCTCACAGGACTCCTGCGCAACTGTCAGCGGCCATGCCGAAGACAGTTGCATAGTGCGCCACGAGCAGCGCTGGAGGGAGGTCGCCGGGGGGTGACCGGCCAATCGTGTGTTCACCGCCACGCGCTATCCCCGTTCGATGCTTTTCGCCAGCGTGTTCGCGCTGTTTCGAAGGTCATTCGGATAGCTCAGCTCTCCCCCGATCTCGCGGAGCTTCTTCGCGCGCTCGGTCCACGGAGGGTCAACTTCTCGCCTTGTGCCGACGCGGTCAATCGCCGACGTAGACGTCCGTGACCAGGGACAACCGCCCGGACGGTGCGCAGTTTTTGGGCTGGATCCCGCCCTCGAGAAAGACCTGCTCGTTCCATCGCATCTTCCCAGCTCAAGGCCTGCGTCTCGATGCGCGTAGGGGCGCGTCTCGGCCCGTCGAGGTGGGGCTCGAACCTGCGCGCTACGAACCCACGCAGAATTCGAGCTCCAGGGGTCGAGAACGGACTGAGCCGATCGCAGAGCCTGCATCCAGTCGGCGACCGTTACTCGGAAAGGCTCAGTGGGCGGCGGCCATGCGGCGGCAGAACGACGTGTGGACCAGCGGTGATCGGATCCTGCGGTTTCCGGCCTGGCTGTCCGCGCCCGCCCCGACTAGTAGCCGCCACGGTCCATCGAGTCCTCACCGCATCGGCTGGCGACCCTCACACGTGAATCTTGGACAGTTACCGCTCTGCGGAACGGTAACTGTCCAAGATCTCGACGCGAATCAGGCGGTGCAGGCGACGCCGTTGAGGGTGAAGCTGGTCGGCCTCGGGTTGCTGCCCGTGTGGGTGCCGTTGAAGCCGATGCCGGTCGACGCCCCCGGTGCCAGCGCACCGTTGTAGGACAGGCTCGTCGCGGTGACCGCCGTACCGGTTTGGGTGAACGTCGCCGACCAGCCCTGGCTGACCCTCTGCCCGGTGTGCGGGAAGGTGAAGCCGAGGCTCCAGCCGTTGATCGCGGTCGTCCCGGTGTTGCTGATCGTGATGTTCGCGGTGAACCCGCTGCCCCAGTCGTTTGTCGCGTACGCCACCGTGCAGGCACCGGCGGCGGGCGGCGCCGACGTGGTCACGGTGACCGACGCGGACGCCGGGGAGGTGTTGCCGGCCGCGTCGGCGGCCACCACGTAGAAGGTGTACGCGGTGGCCGCGGTCAGCCCGGTCACCGCGAGCGTGGTGCCGGTGGGCGACCCGACGAGCGGGTCCGTCGCGCCGTTCTCCCGGTAGACCCGGTAGCCGGTGACGCCGACGTTGTCGCTCGACGCCGCCCAGCTCAGGGTCACCCCGCTTGCGGTGATCGTGGACGCGGTCGGCTGGCCGGGCGCGGTCGGCGCGACGGCGTCCAGCGCGGGCGGGTCGGTGGTGGTGACGGAGACCGGTGCGGACGCGGCGGAGCGGTTGCCCGCAGCGTCCTTGGCCACCACGTAGAACGCGTAGGACGTGGCGGCGGTCAGCCCGGTCACCGCGAACGTGGCGGCGGGGGGCGAGCCGACGAGGACGTCGGTGGCGCCGGCCTCGCGGTAGACGTCGTACCCGGTGACGCCCACGTTGTCGGTCGACGCCGCCCAGCTCAGGGTCGCGCCGGTCGCGGTGACCGCCGACGCGGTCGGCCGGCCGGGCGCCGTGGGCGCGGTGGTGTCCGGGGTGGGCGCGCCGGGCTCGACGCCCCAGACCCGCCGACCACCGGCGTAGAGCGGCACGTTGCGGTTGGGCCCGGCGACGGTGCTGTACGACGGGTCGTTGGTCGGGTCCCAGGTGCCACCCTCCGGTACGCCGACCTTGAACTGCACCTCCATCCGGTGCTGCGACTGCCCGGCCGGGGCGATGGTGTGCCCGGTGCAGTCGACCTCGACGTACCAGAGGTCGCCGGAGACCTGGCGGGCCGTGGACGGCGACGGGCAGCCCTGGGTGTAGCCAGGGGTGACCACGACGGGCGTCGCGCCCTCGGCGCGGAAGTAGTAGCGGAACTTCGCGTCGGTCAGGGCGCGGGCCGGGTACGCGGAGCGGTTGTAGATGATGGCCTTGAGCCCGGTGCCCCGCGGCTCGGCCTGCATCACCGTGGTCTCCACGGTCAACTCGTCGCGGTCCGGGGTCTCGGCGACCGGGAAGTTCGCCAGCGGGGCGCCGCCGTGCTTGGTCACCAGCGCGGCGAGCGCGGAGGTGAAGCCGGCGTTGTAGTCGGTGGCGACCTCGTTCATCACGTAGTCCGACCGGGTGTCGCTGTACGCGTCGTTGGCCGACGAGGGCCCACCCACCAGCGCGCCGTAGAGCACATGCCGGGTCTCCTCGGGCACGGTCTGGCTGTCCCACCAGGAGCCGTGCGCGGTGCGGTGGTGCGGGTTCTTCGGCGAGTTGGCGCCGAACCCGATGACGTAGCTGGAGTTGCGCGGGTTGTCGCCGAGCGCGTAGTTGATCTGCCGCAGCGCGAAGTCCTGGTACCGCGCCTTGCGGGTGGCGTCGGTGAGGTGGTCACCGTGCAGCAGGGCGACGAAGCTGGTGTTCGCCGCGTAGCGCAGCGCGCCCCACGAGTCGAGCACCGCCATGCCGCCCGGCGAGTACGGCACCCGTTGCCCGTTCACGCCGACGGTCCAGTAGTCGAGCCACCGGTTGGCGTCGTCCAGGTACTTCTGCTTGCCGGTCAGGCGGGCCAGCAGCACGTACGCGCCGTACTGCTTGTTGTCCCAGGCGATCGTCCACTTGTAGGACTTGGTGGTGGTCTGGTTCTCGTTGCCGAGCAGGTCGTACTCGCTCTCGGCCTTGGCGAGGTATGTGGCGTCGCCGGTGGCCCGGTACAGCCAGATCGCACCCCAGACCAGCTCGTCCTGGTAGCCGCTCCACGACCGGTAGAAGTTGGTCGCGTCGGTGATGCACTCGTGGTAGCTCTTCCGCACCGTGTCGGCGAACGTGTAGAGCTGCTTCGCGTGGCCGAGCAGCTTGTCGGCGTACGCGGCGTCGGTTGGTCGGAAGACCATGGACGACGCGGCCATCGCCGCCGCGGTCTCCCCGGCCAGGTCCGCGCCGCCACAGCTCGCATCGATTTTGTACGAGGGACGCGCCATCGGCATCACCTCGGCCGGACCCCACCACTTGTGGTCGGCGTCGCCGTTGCCGATCTGTCCGTAGAGGACGTTCGGTGACGGGTGCGCCTTGACGAAGTAGTCGTTGACGAAGCGCAGGTTGTTGAGCAGGTGCGTGAGCTGCCCGGAGGCCACGTAGCCGTCCCGGTACTCGACCGCGCCCCAGGCGAGCATGGTGGCGCTGAACGCCATCGGGAAGCCGAACTTGACGTGGTCGCCGGCGTCGAACCAGCCGCCGGTCAGGTCGACCCCGACGTCGGCGCCGTCGGTCAACGCGGAGTCCCCGCGCCAGGACACGCGGTTCCAGGAGGGCTTGGGGCCGGACTGCTGGGCCTCGTAGAAGAGGAGGGACTTCTGCAATGCCTCGGCGTAGTTGTAGGCGGGCGCGGCGGCCTGCACGGCGGTCGTGGCGGGGACGGCCGCGGACGCGGGACCGGGGACGGCGCCGACGGTGAGCCCGGTGACCAGGGCCGCACCGGCGGCGAGGACACGGCGTGGCCACGGCTGGTCGGACCGCGCCCGCCGGAGGCGTCTGACGTGGTGCATGACGGTTACTCCTGTCGCAGGGTGGGGGCAGGTCCAGGGCTCGGGAGCGCTCCCATGGATAGACGACAATGTAACGGGGCGTCATCAGTTTGTGAAGGGCGGTCACTCTCATCGGCATGAGCGGATGCGGCGCTTGACAGTCTGGTCTCCCGCCCGGGACTACCGGCCATGATCCACATTTCGCGCCGCCGACATGCGCAGGTCGCCAGGCCACCTGCCCGCCCAGAGACCGCCTACAGCCGCGGTAAATTGCCGACGTAGACGTGCGTGACCAGGGACAACCGCCCGGCCGTGCGCAGTTTCGGGCTGTATCCCGCCGTCAAGATCGCGCTGCGCGGCGGGCGCTGTTCTCGCAGGTCAGGGGCCAGCCGAGAGTGCGTCTCGGGCCGCGTTTCGAGGCATGGAGGTGGGGCTTGACGCGACATAGCGCGCGAGGTTCGCTGACTCGGCGGGTTCGAGTTCGGCGCGTAGCCGGTCGGCGGCCGCCACCGCCGTCGGCGAACGCACGGAGAGGAGAAGCTGCTTACGGCGGGTGGCATCGACCACGCGGGTACCAAGCTTGAGCAGCGCTGCGCCGGCCGCTCGAGCGACCTGTGTTTCGAAGCCGTTCACCAGTCACCATCTCCCCCGTCAGGCCCGGGCTCGACAAACGCACGGCATGGCGCTAGGTGGGAACAGCAAGCCACGGCGGCCCGCGAAATCAGAGAACGCTTGACCTCGGACACCACGGCAGCGCCGCGTTGCCTGGACTCCGAGTGCGCTCTAGCTGGGCAAACGCCACGATGCTGTCCCAATCACCAACTCAGCGTTGATCAAATCCTGTTCCCATGCTTGGCGTAACCTGCCATTGATTTCGAGTAGCGCGTTTGCCCGGGCCCGGGCGATTCGAACCTGCGCCGCAGACTTTCGAACCGCCCAACGGCTTCGGGGTGCGCCTTCCATGCGGTCGCCTGACGAAGGCGGCGCGATGTTCCTACTCGTGCTGCTTCACGGCGCGGCGGCCCTCTCGTTCAGGCGGTTGAGCCAGGCGTACGCCTCCGCGAGGCCGCGTTCGTTGTCGGCGGCGCTGATGATGCCGGTCAGGTCGTGGGTTGCGATGCGGTGGGCGAAGTAGTCGGCCTGCACCGCCCACCGGAAGCGCAGCATCACCCACATCGCCCGTTCGACCTCGGCCCGTGGCACCACTCCTTGTTCCAGATAGGCCTCGATCAAGGCATCGGCGTGGTCTGGCCCTCCGGCGTACATGACGGCCGACGCCAGGTCATACAGCAATGGACCGAGCATGGCGGTGCTCCAGTCGATCAAACCGCAGACTCCCTGAGGGCTGGCCATCCGGAACGCCTCCGGTGCGGGATCGGTGTGCAGCAGGCCCCACGACAGCGTTCGAGGATTGAGCTCGTCGTAAGCCGCGACAGCTGCGGCGACGGCCGCTCGCACCCACGGTCGAATGCTCAGGTGCTCACCCTGCGGGTCGACCCAATGAAACCGTTCCGTATCGGGAACCGACACGTCAAGCAGCGTCCGGTGCACTCCTGCGAGAGTCGTGCCGATCAGTTGCTGATGGCCAGGATCGGAGCCCGACAGTTCCTCGCCCGGAACCCAGGTCAGCAAGGCCAACGGGATGCCATCGACATCAACAACGTGATCTCCGTGGCGGGTCGCCAACGGCGCTCCGGCGGGGATCCCCGCGTTGTCGAGTGCGGCCGCGATCGTGAGGCCCGCCGCGAACGACCGCCGCGAGGCCGGAACGACCGTTTTGGCGACCCAGCGCTCGCCGCCGCTGGCGACGAACCACGTCGCGGAATTCAAACCGCCGTTGTGCACCTCGACCGTTGCCCCTGCCAGTCCCCACAGATCCGCCAGGAACGCACGGAGCGTCACATCACTGATCATGCCTGGAAGTCAAGCAGGCAAGGTCGTAACCGGCGACCGAGTTCCACAACGGACAGCCGCTGGCCTGCCTCGCGGGTAGCAGCGGTTGTGGGTTGCTGCCGCAGCCGCGCAAGCCACTGCCACCGCGCGGGTCCACCCGAAGGCATATAGCCGCGTCGTCTAGTCGCCTGACCCGCCGTGACCCGGACCGGCGGCCGCCTCTACTCGCCCCCGAACGACGCCGGCTGTCCCTGGCGGTGCGTTTGGCCGCCCGACTGGTCGCTTCGGCGACCGTGCACTCATTCAGCGGCAGAAGAGCACGCGCCGCTTCGCGGCAGATGCGCGCGCGCCTGTCCTTGGTTGCACGGGTCGGTGGCGACTCGAGCGTCCACACCTGACGGGCGCGAGAGCGATTGGGATGTGGTCGGCTGTCTCACGATCGTCTCCGGCGATCACGGAGGCGGCCGGTCAGTTCGGTGACGATCGCCTCGTCGGTCAGCTCCGACACATCGAGTCCGGCACCGGGCGTTGCGGGCTGCGGCGCGCAACTGGCTGGGCCGGGTCTCGTCAGCGGCAATCTCGGCCGGCCGCGTGGCGAGCGCTAGGGCCTTTCGGGTCGTCGATGACACCGCCATCTCTAACGCGGGTTCGGATTTGTCTGATCGCCGCGACAACTCTGCATCGACGCCGGCGTCCTGGACTGCCTGGAGCCATTGATCGAGCAGATCCACGGCGACGGTCGACCGCGGAGACTAGGCGCGGCTGCAATAGTTCGGGGAGTGCCGCTGGCCTGCTCGCCTCCTCCGGTTGCCGTCTGACGACGTCAGGTTGGGTAATCAACCTAGGGTGCGGGCGACGCAGCGGTAGTAAATGTGGCCATGGTGGACGCTGGCGATCATCCTGCGGCCGAGCAGCCCGCAGGTGAGTAGTCCGCGGAACAGGTGCGGCTGGGTGCTTCGGCGCGGAGCCTTGTCGGTGTCCGCCGACGGCGCCACGGGTGCGCAGCGTGTCTTAGCGTGCGGCGGGCGTTGCCAAACACAGCCTGCATTGATCGAGGAGGTCGCGTCGCATCCTAGCGTTGGTCTCGGCCCAACCCGGGTCATCGGAGTTGACGGGAGAGCTGTGTACGGGACTTCACGCCGATCTTGCGGTAAACCCGCGTGAGAACTGTCTCGACCGTGCGTGGACTCAGGAACAGTCGGCCTGCGATCTCTTGGTTGGTCGCGCCGGCGGCAGCGAGCTCAGCGACTGCCCGCTCTCCGGAGGTCAGTTCTCCCTCGCCGACCCCGCCGCCCGCACGTGTCAGTTCTCGATCGGCCCGTTCGACCCACAGCGGGAAACCGATGGCGAAGAAGATGTTGCGCGCCTCTTCCAGAGCGGTGCGTGCGGCGGCCTTCTGGCGTGCGCGGCGGCGGGTAACACCGAGGGCCAGCAGTGTTCGGCCACGTTCGAATGGGATATCGAGGCCGTCCACGAGCGATAGGGACTGTGTCAGGTCTTCCAGGGCGCGTTTCGTGTCGCCGGTATAGGCGTTGACGAGCCCCTGGCAGCGCGACGCGACGGCTTGGGATCCTCGCAGGCGCAGACGGTCCGCCTGCGCCCAGAGGCTGGAGGTCACGGACGTTGCGGCGTCGAGTAGGCCGGCTCCGAGGTGCGCTTCGACGGCGTCAGCGTGCCAGCGGTATGTCCCAGGGTGGCCCCATCGCATGCGACGGAGCAGCTTGTCCAGCTCGTTTGCGTAGCGGCTGGCTGCGGCGTGGTCATCCGTCGACAGCTTGACGAAGGCGAGCACCAAGAGGTTTTGTGCGGTGAAGATGGCGTCGCCGCTCTGGGCGGCCATGCGTAGCCCGTCGTTCGCCATTTGGAGCGCGGCGATGGCGTCCCCGCTGCAGGCGGCGATGTGCGCTTGGACGTACAGAGGGAACTGATCGTTCAGCCCGTCGGACTGCAACCGATACCCCTGCGCCGCCAGGTCCGTTGCTTCGCGTAGACGCCCCTGTCGCAGCGCCACCTCGGCGGCGTGTAGCGACAGGCCTCCCTCCGAATAGAGGTCACCCGCCTGATGCGCCTGGTCGATCAGCGAGGCCAAGATATCCGCCGCGGTGGCATTGTCGTCGGCCCAGCTGGCGGCCCAGGCCCGCAGGCGACCCGGGTCTGCGTAATTGCTGTCGGGATGGACTGGGACCAGCGCGTCGAGTCCCCAGTCGAGCGGCCCCTGTCGTGCGCGGCCGAGGAAGAGGTCAATCTCCGCCCTCGCTGTGACCGATCGTGCGACGAGCTGGCCGTCGGGGATGGCGGCGGCGACGGCGCCAGCCGCCGAAGCCTCGGCATGGGCACCGATCAGGTCCCCAATGCATCGCAGCACACCCGCCTTTTGAAGGAGCAGCTCGGCCGTCAGCTCTCGCTCCTTGTTGGGCTGGGAGAGCGCCTCGTCGATGAGGGCGAGGCCACGTTGGATCTCCTGACCCAGCGTCCATTCCAGGGCCTGGAGGCAGCGTGCGCGCTCAGGGCCTGGCGGGAGTTCCTTCAGCAAGGGTTCCAAGCAATGTTGGGCCGCTTGTACCTCCCCGACAGTCGAGTACCAATCCGCGGCTAGGGCCGCGCGACGAACCCGGTCTCGGACCGCGTCGTGGGGAGTGATGGTCAGCGCCTGCCGCATCAGTTCCGCGGCAGTGGCAATGGCTGCGCTGGCGCGCGCGTGATGCGCAGCCGCCTCTATCTCGTCCGCGACGCCACTGTCCCGGCCGGTGGCCGCCAACCCCAGGTGCCGTGCCCTCTCGACCGGATCCACGGCCAGTCGGGCGAGTTCTGCGTGAATTTGACGGTGCTGCGCAGGCGTCGCCTGCTCGCGGACGGTCGCCGCCAACAGCGGATGATCAAAGCGGATAGCCCCATCGACGCTCTGCAGCACCCCCGCTTCAAACGCCTCTGCTAACGGCTGCGGTCCCGACAATCGATCCAGCGTGGGGATCTGCGGACGAGACAACAGCGCCGCCCCGAGCAGGACACGCCGGCATGCCAGCGACAGCGGTGCCAGCCGAGCCTCGAGCACCAGCCGAAACCGGGCCGGCACCAGCAGCTCAGTGACATCCGCTGGAAGCCCCCGAGCTGTCCGAGCGATCTCGACCGCGAGGTAGGGGATCCCACCGGACATGCGATGCAGGGCATCCGCCCGCAATGGCGGTAGGACAAACCCGACGTGCGGCCTGACCACCTCCTCAATCTCCGCGGAAGAGAGTGGTCCGAGCTCGACAACGACGGCACGATCAAATAGCAGCTCCAGCGCGGCCTCCGTTGTGCCACGAACGACGAACGCAGTCGAGATGGGACGGTCCGCCAGGCGCCGCAAGGCGAACGTCAGTGCTCGCCGAGAAGGCATATCCAGCCACTGGACATCGTCTATGGTGAGCAGCAGCCGATGGTGGTGCAGCAGCGCCTCCAGAGCCTCCAGCACGGCCAGATTCACGGCGAGCACATCCTGCCCATCGCGCGGAAGGTCCTCGCGCAGCAACGCAACCCGCAGAGCACGGCGCAGTGGCGGTGACAACTCCGCGGAGACGTCCTCGACATCAGATCCGAGCAGGTCGTACAACCCCGCGAACGGAAGATCGTATTCGGCCGCGGTCGGACGACAGCTCCGCACCCTAAATCCCTCGGCGATCGCCGCCGACGCGATCTCCCCTAGCAGAGCCGTCTTCCCGATCCCTGCCGGGCCGGCGATCAACAGGCGGCCCGGGCCATCTGCGAGCAGGCTGCGGTGCGCCGTGGCCAGTTCGGCAGCTCGGCCCACCACTCGAAACGGTCCAGCCATGACGAGCGCACCTCCCGTCAGCAACCTCCATTCTCGGCAGAAACGACGGCCACAAGCTAGGGAGATATCCGGCCGACGGCTCGATCCAGCGTCTGTCTTAACCCGGCAGAGCAGGATCGGCTCTCCGCTTGCACGGTGCGGCGCTTGCCTCATCTGACGTCAGCGTGCTCTGTCCTCCAGTACGGCGCTGTGGCTCCCCCGAGCGCACGCAACTACGCCATCAAGCCGGTCGATGCCTGCTCCCTGAAGTAGACGACGCAGGCGCCCGAACCCCTCGTGACATGACCGCCACGGTGTGGGGATTCGACACGGGGTTCCACGGATTCGTAGCCGACCAGTCTTGCCTACCGTCCGAGGAGACATCGCGCGTGAAGTGCGATCACAACGCACATGACCCGAGGAGACTCCAATGTCATGTCAACTCCGCACGACAAGTATCGTCACCGCCACAACTGTGGCAGCGGCTTCATTGTTGCTGGGCGCGCTGCCCGCAAGCGCCGCGCCGGCACAGGAACGCGCCGCCCAAATGATCGTCGTTCAGACCTGCCCACGAATCGACGACCTGGCCGATCAACACCGCGCGGTCGGGTTCTCCCCCCACGCGGCGAAGAACTACGCCGAAATCATCCGGCGAGACTGCCTCGACGAAGCGGAACGGTGGGACAGCAGGCTCTGCCAGTTGATCCAACGACGCGTGCTGATCTGTTCGCCCGGTGGGCCTCGGGTGTGGGGTAGATGATGATGTGGGCATGAGACGACGGATGGGTCCGGTCGGCGCCTTGTTTAGGCACAGACCTCTGCCTTCAGAAGCCAGTTCCCGCAAAGCGCGCCGCGTTCGCGGTCGATGGTGACGCCGCGTCGAAGCCGACGCACGCGATCGTGACTACCAGCAGGTGGGCGACGAGCGCCCTCGTTGACCCGTCACATGGAACTCCCGATCAAGGGGTTGTCAACGCGGCGCCGCGGCCGCGCAGGGGATCGTGAAGCCGCGTGTGTCTGGCCTCATGGCGACCTTCTTGCGTGCGCTGTCCCACTCGCCGATCCAGGCGACCGGCACTACGTTCGGCTCGTCGTCTGCATCGCGGACTCCGACGAGGACTGTGCGCCCGGAGAACATCAGGCAGCTGTAGTCCAGGTTGACGTGTTCGTCGCGGTGGATCAGCGGGCCGGCGTCGGCGCCGCCGAGCCGTTGCGGGCGGTCGTCGGGCGACCTGCCGCTGAACACCTCCAATTGATCGCTCTGTGTCCGGGGGCAGCGCATCGCGGTGAAATGGTCGGCGGTGCCGTCCCCGTCGAGGTCGTAGCTGTAGTCGCGTAGCTGGCTGGGCGCCGCTGGTCCGCCGCAGTTCAGGTAGACGCCGAAAGTCTGCGGCACTGTGCTCGGTGCCGGGTGTGGGTCCCCGAGCTGGCCGCAGCCGGCGAGGGTGGTGGCACCGATCAGCAGCAGTGTTGGCAGGGCCGGGTGGCTCCTCATATCCATCACCTCCATGGCCGTTAGCAGTCGCGACATTAAGGGCCGCGACAGCAACGCAGACGTTTTGTTGCGCGTTCCGGCGTCTTTGGCAACAACTGCTCTTCCCCGTCCGCACCGGGTTCCCTACGCTGAGTGATGTGTCCCGGCCCCGATCGACGGCCGGGCCTGGGCGGCCGCACCGCCGCCTCGGGCTGGCGAAACTACGCGATCCGCGCATGCGGATCGCCTGGTTGTTGCGGATCAATCGACGCTACGGCGGCGCGGCCGGTGGGGCACGGGTGGCCGACTTCGCCGCACGCCTCGGCTCGCACGGCTGCCCGGCGTCGGCTGGGCAGGTTAGCCGTTGGGAGAGCGGGACGATCCCCGTTCCTCACCGGGTCATCACCGGGTACGAAAGGGCGCTTGGCCTGCCCGCCAAGGCCCTCACCGGCATCGTCGACGCGGTGCTGCGGCAGACTACCGACCGCCTCGCGCCGTCGCCGCTCGATCGCCGGGTCGACCCAGACGACGCGGCAACGCTCTCCCGCGCCGAGGACTTGCTCGACCGGGCCTTGGACGACGCGCCGGATGAGCGGGTCCGACTGGGATGATCTCACCACGCTCCTCGCCGCGACCCGAAGCGTGCTGATGGCGCCGCGGCACTGGACCCGGTTGGCCGAGCGGCTCCTCTCCGAGCAGCTCATCGCCGACGGCCCGGCCTGGCGCCTGCGCAGTGAAGCGACGCACCGGCTGCTGTGGCACCCGCGCGGGAGGCCACACGTGGTCGCTGCGTGCGCGGCGACGATCCGAGATAGGCGCTGTCCGATCGTCGTCGAGCCATTCGCGATCCTCGACCTCGCAGTCGAACCAGACGTCACCGCGTTACTCTTCGCTCAACTGACCGAGCCAGTCGCCGAGCGCGCCGTCCGCGGCGCGCTGCTGGCCGCCGTGAGCAAGGTGCGACAGCGGCTGTTCACATCGGACGAGCTGCGCCGGATTGCCGATATCGCGATCCACCTGTTGAGCGACCCGAAGCTGCACACCCTGGTCCGGCCCTTGGCTGCCGAGCTCGTCGGCCGCCTGCCGCCGGCGTTGCACGACCACTCGGTCCGGCGCCTGCACCGCGCTTTCGCCGCAGATCCGGGGCTGGCCGGCGTAGTGACCGCACGCCGCACTGCAGACCCCGACCAGTCCAACCGCACCGTTGAACGAGTCGTGGGGCACGTGGTGTCGACCGTTCCCGGTTACACCGATCCCACCTCCGACGAGATGCTGGCGCGGCTCGTTGACGAGATCTTGTTCAGCACCAACCTTGACATCCGACTCCATGCCGCCCAGGTGGCAGGCGCCACGCCTTACCGGGTCCCGCTGGCCCGCGCGCTCGGCGCCGAACTGCGTACGCCGGCGGTAATGCGCGATCCGGCACGGGCCGGCGCCATCCTGGAGGCGTTGCCCTTCCTCGGAGGCGCCGCGGACCGGCGGGTCGTCGAGAACATGGTGCTGGCGTCAGGCCTCGACCCGGCCACGTGCGCCGGCGCCGCATGGGCCATTTCCCATCTGCCCGGTGCTAGCCCGCCAGCGTTTTGGTCGGCCGCTCTCGACCACCATCGTCTCGCCTGGTCACGCACCCACGCCAGAGCGGCGCGGGAGGTCCTCCGCGGGCTCACTTATGCGCTGGGCATCGCCGGCGACACACGCGGGCTGGCGGCCATCGAAGCCGACCTGGCCATGCCGCCGGACAGCCGCGCCTCCGCACGGTGGTGGAGCAACGTACCCACGGTGATCAGAAACAGCGCACGCACATAACCGACTAGCGGGTCGCTGCAAACCGACCGATGACCGGTTGACGCGCCGCCGGACAGCCTGTGGCCCTATTCCTGGGCCCAGCGTGTTCCCAACAGGACCCGTTCCGATATGTACATGTACCATGATGCCGCTCTGGCCGGCCCCTCCTTAACTGCGGTCACTTCCCGTTGCCCACTCGGAACCTGCTTGCGAGCTCTCGGTCCTGTCGCAGCGTGCTGAGGGTCTCGGCTGTCGTCGAGAACAGCAATGACGAGTTTTTCTCCGACGACTGGCAGGGGCGCCTCAGCCTCAGCCACCTTGAACTGATCGACGAAGCCCGCCGCACCGTCCTCGAGCCGCACTGATCAGCACGGCGTGACGTGAACCAGCGGGAACGGCATGGCCGACTGTCCTGTGGATGAGGTGAGTCGGCCTACTTATCCAGACCGAGCCGTTGCCTTCCGGAGTTGGCTCAGCCACTCCATGCCGAGGCGGTGGCCGTCGGGGAACTGGTCGTCGCGATCCCAGCGCCACGCTGTGATCATCGCCAGCATGAGTGTCCGGCAATCTCGGAGCACCTGGTGATCGACGCGCGGGTAATCATCTCCGACCTCGGCGGGCGCGTGGGCCAGGTCGAACTCGATCGGTCCTCGGCAGCACGTCTCGAAGTCGATGAAAAGCGGGCCGATCCGGGTCGCGAGCAGGTTGCCGGGATGGGGTTCGCCGTGTAGGAGCTGCTCAGGGAGGCCGCTGTTGCTGACCGCTCGTCGCATGCGGTCCAACGTGCGGTCGAGGAAGACCCGGTCCGGGTCAGCCAGTTCCGGTGTTCGGCCGTGATCGGCCACGAGCGTCTGGGCCTCAGAAACCCGGTCCGTGAAGTGCGGGGTGGGCAGGTCGACCCTGCGCATTCCAGCGTGCAGACGTTTGAGCGCGTCGACGAAATCCGCGTTTGGGATCGGTTGAGTAGTCACCGGTTCGTAATAAGCCCAGAGGGTGACCACGTAGTCGTCCTGGACGAAGACCTCGGGCCTTAAAAGCGCGGCGACCGGGCTCCCGACCTCGGCCAACCGCTGCGCGACGTCCACTTCAAGCTGTGCGCACTGGTGCGCCGCCGGTGCCACCCGGGCCAGCACGTCGCAGGGCCGCAGATGCAGGGTGAGCTTGTTCGAGTTGTGCAGGACGGCGGCGTCGTGCGCGGTTAGCCCGAGCGACGAGGCGCTCGATAGGGCTGCCTGTGTTGCCCGCTGAACCTCATACGCCTGCATCGGAGGACCGTAGCTCAGCGTTCGTCTCGCATCACCCACGTTTCAGCGCTGGTCCCCCGGCGAATAGATGTTCGCAACCTAACGCCGCGGGAACACCGGAGGGGGACATCTATTGCCGCCGGCCGGTCCTAGCGCTTGCGCTGGTGCGGGCGGCCGGTAAGGAGGTCGGTGGGGACGTTGACCTGCTGCGGGCGCCGTGCCTGCCGCTAGCGCCCCTGCCCTCGTTGAGTGCGCGAGCCTCGACCAGGCCTTCACCGCCCTCCGCCGCACGGAACGTTCCGCAGTCCTGCTAGCTGCCACACCGACGGACCCGGCTGCCCGAGCCCGGCTCGCCGACACCCCTCACCCACCACGCCAACGCGATCCTGATCGGTCCATGGCCAGACGGCCGCACCTGGAACATCGACCGCGACGGCTACCTGCCACCAACCCAATCAGAACCTGTGGGGGCCTGCTCGCCTCTGCCTCCTAACGGAAGGTGCCGCCACCGATCTCGTCCACCTCGCCACCAACCCCACCACTGAGCCGGCCTCCGTGACCCCGCAATGCCTGCGCCCGCGGCAACGCGACCGCCCCCACCGGGTCTCGATGGTCGCTGCGAACGTTGGGTCCGCTGGAGATTCGCCGCCAGGGACACGAGGTACCGATCCGCCGCTCGGCGGCGTGGCAGGTGCTGGTCTACCTAGCCGTCCACCCCGCTGGCGCCACGAGCCACCAGCTCGTCACAGCGATCTGGCCCGCCGAACGTCCGCACTCCACCACCGGCAAGCTCTGAACCACAATCAGCGAACTACGCCGAACCCTTGCCACCGGCGACGCCGCAGATGCGGTCGATCGCGACGGCGACCATTACCAGCTCCACCCACGGCTCGACGTCGACCTCTGGCGGCTGCACGCTGCCGCGGACCTCGCCACACACACCGTCACTAGAGAGGTCCTCATCGACGCGTGGACCACGGTCACGAACCTGTATACAGGGGAGCTTGCCGAGAATCGACGCTGGCCGTGGCTGTCGCCGCAGCGCGAGCACGTACGCCGGACCGTGCTCGACGCCTACGTCGATTAGCCGACCGCAGCACACCCGACTCCGCCCGCGCCACCCTCGAGGCCGCCATCACCATGGACCCTGCCAACACCTACCTGCAGGCACGGCTCGCTGAGCTCGTCGGCAGGTCACGTTCGCGCTGGTGATACGCCGGCGATGTGACAGGCTCGCGGCTCGCCGCCTGACATGCCTGACTGGTAAGGACTGTGTGCCGCGGTCGCACGCGCATGCGGTGACGTCCGAGCTCGCCCGGGTACACACCCAACAACCAGTGCGCCCGCGTCCATTCCATTGCGTCAGCATTTCTCGGCTAACCCAAAAGCACCTCGATCCTGTATGGGTAAATGAATTCAGGATAGGGGCAGCGGGCGATGGAATCGCGTGCAAACGATCCATCCGACCACTTTCGTTGGCCGTAGACGGTTGTGACTCCGCCTACGGAGTTTGTGCACCAGAGTTTGACCTGAACGTAGCCCTCGCCCGTGATGCAACGGGCAACGCCCTCATACCACGAGGGCGAGCCGACATCTGTGTTGTCTCGCATGTAGCCGGTCTGCACACATCCCGCGGCCGCTGCGGGTGCCTGCGCTACTCCGGTTAGTGCGGCGGCTACCAGGGTGACGGCAGCAGCAGCCGCCACTCGTCCTCGGATCCCAGCTTTGATGGATTTGGCAGATTCAATGATCGCCCGTTTTCCATGTTGGCAAGGGTATCCATTTGAGGGGTGTGGGCGCTGCTCTCTCTAATCCATACGCACCAATGGACCAAAATCGTTTAAAGTACCTGCCTCGCAGAACTGGATCTTGTTCTCACCGGGGGGATGTGTGGAACAGGCCGGCTATCTCCGGCTACTCGTCAGCGGAACAGGCTGCCGATGGGCTCGCCGGCCAGCGCGGCCTCGGCATTTGCCGCCGCTGTGCTTCCCCATTCACGCAACCGCCAGGTCAGCATCCGCGAAAGGGGCCAAGTCGAGTTTGTGCTGGCGGTCGCCGACCTGGTCGGCGCCACCAAAACACCGCCGACACGCTGACCCCTCGACCTCGCCCTGCGGATGCTCGGCCTTGACGCCCGGTAACGCCGCGACGCCGTCCCCCACCGACTCATCGCCTGCGAAACCGCTCCTCCACGACCACAGCCTGCGTCCAGATCAACGGCATCGTCTGTCACGCCTTAGCGCCGTCGTCGTCTACTAGGGTCTCGCCGACTGACGCAGGCCAGAGGTGGACCCGCATCTGTTCGAGGGCGTGGGGATCGCCCGGGGTGCGATCTTCGTAGTATGTGGCGACCGCCGCCCGGCCGGTCACCTCTACCCGTACGTGGTAGGGCCCGGGCGACCCGGCCGTGAGCACAGGGCTCACCGCCGCCTCCATCAGGCGCGAGACGTAGATCCGGCCCTCACTCAGGACCATGTTCGTGGTGTCGGAGCGCTCCGCCGCTGGGTCGGGCGGCGGTTGGCCGGGCCACGCCTCGAGGATCACCTCGTCGTCGTGGGCCCAGCCGATCGCGCTCATCAGGTACAGGATGTCGTCGCTGGCGTAGCAGAGGCGGCCTTCCCTGAAGTCGGGGAGGAACGGCTTCTGGTATCCAGTGCCGAGCACGATGACGAAGCCGTGGTCGGGCGTGACGCGCGCCCGCACGCTGCCAAGGGACTGCATGTGTTCCTCTCGACCCGGCGCCGTTCGGCGCCGGTCCGAGCCGGCGGCATCGCCGGCCCGGACCGCGTTGGTGTCAGTCGCACAGATCCGCTTGCGTGGATTCCTAGTTCCGCGGCCAGCGCCGGACACGCACTGCGCCCGACGTCAGTTCCGTGGGCGAAATTCGATCCACATCGTACTCGCGACTGCCCGGGCTGTGGTCGTAGACCACCTGGCCCGTGGCGGTTTCGAAGATGACCAGCCGCACCTTGTCGGTCGGTACGTTCTGGCAGCCAGGGCTATTCGCGCCGTCGCAGGAGTCCCAGCCGTAGAGGACCCAGGTGTAGCCGGTCTGACCGTTCACCGTGCCCGTGCCTCGGCCGGCCACGTTGCCGTCCTCGGTGATGACCAGCCACTCCATCGCGACCAGCTGCAGCCGGAATGGTATTCCGTCCACCCAGGACAGTGCCTGGCCATTTAGCTCCGGGTCGTACGGCCTACTGCCGCCCAGCGGGTATTGGGCGTTGTAGACCAGGTGGGTGGCGCCGGTCGCGGTCGGGTTTCCCACCACCGCCCCAGGTGGTGTGGCGGTAGTCCCGGTGATGGTCGCCGATCCCTCATGCGGGTCGTATACGACGATCATTACGCTCGTGTCGTCCTGGCCGGTGTCGTCGTCGGTCACGCTGGCGGTCACCGTATACATGCCGGCGTGATCGTATCCCTTGACGAGGCCGCAGTTGTTGGGCACCGAGGGCCTGAACGCGGGATCGGAGAACCCCTGATCGAAGTTGTACTGGCAGAAGTGCGTGTCGTTCGTGCCCGGATCGGTGAACGGTGTGTTGAAGACGATCGGGCCGTTCACGCGGAACAGCTGCCAGGCCGTCGGTTCGGTGATTCGGACGGCCGGGCTGACATTGTGGACAGTCACGAGGGTGGAGGCCCTGGCGGCCGGGTTCACTCCGTCGTTGACGGTCAGCTCAGCCAGGAACAGTCCGTCGTCGTTGCACGTTATCGTCGGCTGGGGGATCGTCGCGTCGCTGAACACGCAGCTCGTGCCCGGGTCCACGTTCTCGACCGGCGTCGCCGTCCACTGGATCTGCAGTCCTGGTGACGAGTCGCGCACGGAACCGTACAGCCGCAGTGCCGAGCCCTCGTCGCCGTCGATCTCGGGTCCCGCGCTGACAATCGGCGGACCGTCCGAGTTTCCGCCCTGCCCTTGGCGGTCCAGGACCTGAACGTAGAAGAAGTCGTACGGGGTGTAGAGGATCCGGTCGCGGTTGTAGTACTGGACGAGGGACCCGCCGGCGCTGGAGTTGTCGGGCTGGGGCACGTACTTCACCGAGAAGTTGCCGTCGCCGAGTCCGGCGCCCTGCCAGGTGCTGGCGAACGGGTACTCGTCGCACTGATTGTCGCCCTCGCGCTCCAGGAACGAACACCAGTAGTCCTTGACCGTGCCGTTTTCCTTGTACCGGTCGGAGCCGCTGGACACCCGCTCCAGCCACGTGAACGCGCTCGACTCGCCCGTGTACTTCCCCGGAATCACCTTGTTGCTGCCGTCCAATTTGGGCGGCCAGGTGGTATTCGGCTGGTCCTGGGCCTGCCGGATGTGTTCGGCCACCGCCTTGTGCCCGCTGTTCGTCCCGTCGGCGTTCAGGATCCAGTACTGGAGGTGGGGAATGACGTCGTAGAAAATGCACGCCTTCGCTGCGTTCGGGATGTACGTCGCCGAGTCGCAGCGGATGCCGTAGTCGCCGTTGAATTCCGAGACGCCGTCGAAGTACTCGGCCTCGATGGCGAAGTCGTGCCACAGCACCTTTTCTGGGCCGAGGCCCTCGGTCTCGTCCGAGCTCAAGGTGAACGAGATCCAGTCGCGGGAGACCCGAAGAGCCAGCCACTGCGCCATGGTCAGGTTGTGGTCGTCGGGCTCCTGGCAGGACGAGATGTTTGTGAGGCAGACGATGTCGAGCCCGAACTTGGTCGTCGGGGTGTAGGACTTCGCGAAGGCTACCTCGTTGGGCCGCACGAACAGGCGCACGTTGCGTTGACCGTCGTCGCGGCCGTAGCCGACGACGGTCAGGTCCATCCACATGAACCCGGTGCGCTGGCCGGTGCTGTCGACGACGTAGTGGAAGGCGATCATGTTGCGACACCACTGGAACCGGTTCTTCACGAACCCGTACTCGTCGGCCGACGCGGCGCGGCTGTTCTCGCACTCCCGCGCGAAGTCCTCGTCTGGCACCGCTGGCGGGCTGGGTGCGAACCCCGTGATGCCGGCGTCGCCGGCCGGCTCCGGGGCCGGGGTGTACGAGTGGTTACCCGACTCGAGCGCCTTCGCGCGCGCCTGCTCAGGGGTGACGCCGGTATCCGCCTTAGGGTCCGGCGCCGGGGTGGTCGGCGCCGGCCCGCCGGCCGCCGCGGTACCAGCCGCCAGGCGCTGGCGATGTTGATCCTCATCGTGATCCCTTCCTCAGCCACCGCTCGACGATGGGTTCCAGCGGCGTCGTGTCGATGTGATGGAACTTGTAAC
>NZ_JBFAIU010000001.1:0-98540 GCF_040654855.1 Asanoa sp. NPDC050611 | reverse complement strand
GGCCACCGAGATCAGGATGTACGCCACGTCGTGCACCGGTGACTCCTCCTCCGCCCAAAAAGGATGCCCGTCCGGCGCGCGTCGACGTGACCGTGCCCCGCAAGATCCTGGCCGGCGGGCTGGTCATGGTCGACACGCCGGGCGTCGGCGGGCTCGGTTCCGCGCACGCCGCGGCCGGGCTGGCCGCGATCTCGGTCGCCGACGCCGTCCTGTTCGTCACCGACGCCGCGCAGGAGCTCACCCGCAGCGAGGTCGAGTTCCTGCGGCAGGCCCGCGAGCTGTGCCCGACGGTGGTCTGCGCGCTCACGAAGATCGACTTCTACCCGGCCTGGCGGCGGATCCGCGACCTCGACGCCGGCCACCTGCGGATGGTCGGCGACCTGCCGCTGCTGCCGGTCTCCTCGCCGCTGCGCACCCGCGCGGTGCGGGCGAACGACCAGCAGCTCAACGTCGAGTCCGGCTTCCCGGACCTGGTGAAGTTCGTGCAGGAGCGGGTCGGCGGCGGCGCCGCGGCCCGGCGGTCCGCCGACGCGGCCGCCGAGGTGCTCGCGGTCTGCGACCAGCTCACCGGCCAGTTCTCGGCCGAGCGGGAGGCCCTGGCCGACCCGGCGAACGCGCAGCGGATCGTCGACGACCTCAACACCGCGAAGCGCCGGGTCGAGGAGCTCAAGACCGCGGCCGCCCGCTGGAGCGTGACGCTCAACGACGGCACCGCTGACCTGACCGCCGACGTCGACTTCGACCTGCGCGACCGGATCCGCAAGATCACCACAGAGGCGGACGACGCGATCGACGAGGTCGACCCGGCCGACATGTGGGCCGAGATGGAGGAGTGGCTGCGCGCCCGCATCTCGTACGACCTGCTGGGCAACTACACCTACCTGCGCCGCCGGGCCGCCGAGCTGAGCGAGCAGGTGGCCGGCCACTTCCACGAGGCATCCGGCGAGGCGGTCGGCCTGCTCAAGGTCTACAACCCGACGCCGATGGTCGAGGAGCGCCCGGTCGAGCACCGCATCGAGCTGGCCAAGATGACCGCCGGCAAGCAGGTGATGGTCGCGCTCAAGAGCGCGTACGGCGGCGCCCTGATGTTCACCATGCTGGGCAGCCTGATGGGCGTCGCGCTGGGCCCGATCGGCATCGGGATCGGCGTGGTGATGGGCCATCGCGGCCTCAAGGACGAGAAGAAACGCCAGCTCGAGAAGCGCCGGGCGCAGGCCAAGAACGCGATGCGCCGGTACTGCGACGAGATCAGCTTCGTGTCCGGCAAGGACAGTCGCGACACGGTGCGCCGGGTGCAGCGCCAGCTCCGCGACCACTACACGCGGCTGGCCGACGAGCTCAACCGGTCCACCGCGACCGCGCTGGCCGCGGCCACCGACACCGCCAAGCGCTCGCAGGCCGACCGGCAGAAACGCCTGAAGGACCTCGACGCCGAGCTGACCAGGCTCGGTCAACTGCGTGAGCGCGCGACCAAACTGGCCAAGGCGGAGAAATGACCTTGGTGGAGCGGACCCGCGCGGCCCTGACCCGGGCCGCGGCCGTCTATCGGGGCAGCGGGTTCGACCAGCGGATCAACGAGGTGCGGGAACGCCTGGACGAGCCGCTGCGCGTGGCGATCGCCGGCCGGGTGAAGTCCGGCAAGTCCACGTTGCTCAACGCGCTCGTCGCCGACCGGCTCGCGCCGACGGACGCGGGCGAGTGCACCCGGATCGTCACCTGGTACCGGGACGGGCACACGTACCGGGTCACCCTGCACCCGCGCTCCGGCGAACCCCGCCAGCTCCGGTTCACCCGCGACGAGGGCGCGATCGAGGTCGACCTCGGCGGCACCAGGCCGGACGACGTGCACTCGCTCGACATCACCTGGCCGTCGCAGGCGCTGCGCCGGGCCACGCTCATCGACACGCCCGGCATCGGCTCCCTCTCGGAGCGGGTCTCCCGCCGCGCCTGGGAGCTGATCGCGCCCGACGACGAGGAGACGCCGGCCGACGCGGTGCTCTACCTGATGCGCCACCTGCACGCCAACGACCTCGAGTTCCTGCACGCGTTCCACGACACCGAGGTGTCCCGGCCGAACCCGGTCAACGCGATCGGCGTGCTGTCCCGGGCCGACGAGATCGGCGTCGGGCGGCTCGACGCGATGGCCTCGGCCCGGCGGATCGCCACCCGGCTGGCCGGCGACGCGAACGTGCGGCGGGTGGTGCAGACGGTCGTACCCGTGGCCGGCCTGCTCGCCGAGACCGCGGTGACGCTGACGGAGACCGAGGTGCGGCACCTGCGCGCGGTGGCCAGCCTGGAGGTCAAGCCGGCCGAGGAGCTGCTGCTGACCGCCGACCGGTTCGTCAACACGCTGCCCGAGCTGGGCCTGACCTCGATCGAGCGCGAGGCGCTGCTGGGCCGGTTCGGGCTCTACGGGATCCGGCTGGCCAGCACCCTGCTCCGCCAGGAGCCGCAGACCACCGCGACGGGGCTGGCCCGGGAGCTGACCGAGCGCAGTGGGCTGACCGACCTGCAGGAGGTGCTCGGCTCGCTGTTCTTCGAGCGCCGCGACGTGCTCAAGGCCCGCTCGGCCCTGCTCGCCCTCGACACCCTGACCCGCACCCGGCCACGCTCCGGCAGCCCCGCGGTGGCGGCCGAGGTCGAGGAGATCGTCGCGTCGGCGCACCCGTTCAACGAGCTGCGGGTGCTGGCCACCCTGCGCGCCGGCTGGCTGGGCGGCAAGCCCGCGGTGGTCGAGGAGCTCGAACGGGTCATCGGGGGTACGGGCACCGCGCCGCACGTCCGCCTCGACCTGCCGCCCGACGCCGGCGCGGGCCAGCTCCGCTCCGCCGCCTCCGAGGCGCTGGTGCGCTGGCAGCGGCGGGCCGAGAACCCGCTGACCGTGCACGAGATGGCGGTCGCGGCGCGGGTGGCGGTGCGTTCCTGCGAGGGCCTGCTGGCCGACCTCAACGGCCGGGCGCGCTGACGATGGCCCGCTCAGCCGTCGAGATCGTCGAGGTCGTCGGCGTCCTCGTCCTCGTCCACCGCGTCGAACTCCTCCGCGCGACCGTCGAAGGCCGCCGGCTCGTCCTGGTAGTCGGGACCCCCGCCGACGGCGACCGGCTCGTCGTCCAGGTCGCCGCCGGGGTCCGCATCGAGGTCGAGGTCCGGGCCCGGCCCGGTGGTGGTGTCGTCGCCCGCGCCGAAGTCCAGCTCGTCGAGGCCGGCGTCGGCCGGCTCCGGCGCGACCAGCGGCGCCGCGTCGTCGAGCTCGGCGTCCGGCTCGACGGGCGCGGTGGCCAGCAGTTCGGCCCAGTCGGCCGGCTCGGCCGGCGCGGACTCGGCGGGGACGCCGCTGTGCGCGGTGACGAACGGCGCCAGGTGCTCGGCGACCTCCGCGGGCGCGGTGCCGGCGAAGCTGACCACGGCCTCGGCCACCAGATCGGGCGGGAGGTCGTGGCCGGCGCCGGCCAGCGCGCCGGCGGCCGCGGACGGGTCACCCACCAGGTCGGTGAGTACGTCCTTGAGCGGTCGCGCGTCCATGTCCTCAACCCTAGGGCGGCACGGGGCGACCTCCGTCGGGGACTTCCCCCTGCCGTACCCCCATGCCGGTCGGCCTTCCGACAGCCACCAGCGCCCCGCTGTGCCATCAAGAACACTCGATCCAGCAACTGCCCACGATGACCGGAGCGACCACGATGTACGCACTCGGCGTTGACCTCGGCACCACCTTCACGGCCGCCGCGACCTGGCGCGCGGGTCATGCGGAGATCGCCGCACTGGGCAGCCGGGCCGCCTCCGTGCCCTCGGTCGTGCTGCTCCGCGAGGACGAGACGTTCCTGACCGGCGAGCCGGCCAACCGGCGCGGGCTGACCGAGCCCCACCGGGTGGCCCGCGAGTTCAAGCGGCGGTTCGGCGACACGACGCCGATCCTGCTCGGCGGCGTGCCGTACTCGGCCGAGGCCCTGATGGGTCGCCTGCTCCGGTGGACGCTCGACGAGGTGGCGACCCGGGAGGGCGGCGCGCCGGACGCGGTCACCGTCTCGCACCCGGCCAACTGGGGTCCCTACAAGACCGACCTGCTGCGCCAGGCCGTGCGGCTGGCGGGCATCGAGCAGCCCGTCGCGTTCATCACCGAGCCCGAGGCCGCGGCCGTGTTCTACGCGAGCCAGCAGCGGATCGACACCGGCTCCGTGGTCGCGGTCTACGACCTGGGCGGCGGCACGTTCGACGCGGCCGTGCTGCGCAAGACGGCGCAGGGCTTCGAGATCCTCGGCCAGCCCGAGGGCATCGAGCGGCTCGGCGGCATCGACTTTGACGCGGCGGTCTTCAACCACGTCGCCCAGGCGCTCGGCGGCAAGCTGGCCGAGCTCGACGAGGACGACCCGACCGCGATCGCCGCGGTGGCCCGGCTGCGCGAGGAGTGCGTGGGGGCCAAGGAGGCGCTCTCCGCGGACACCGACGCCTCCATCCCGGTGCTGCTGCCCAACATCTCCACCGAGGTACGGCTGACCCGCGGCGAGCTGGAGGCGATGGTCCGGCCGGCGCTCTACGGCTCGATCGAGGCGCTGCGCCGCGCGGTCCGCTCGGCCGGCGTCGAACCCGAGCAACTGCACTCGGTGCTGCTGGTCGGCGGCTCGTCCCGGATGCCGATCGTCGCCCAGCTCGTGGCGGCCGAGCTCAACCGGCCGGTGGCGGTCGACGCGCACCCGAAGCACGCGGTCGCCCTCGGTGCCGCCCGGCTGGCGGGCGCGCAGGTGGGCGGCAACGCCCAGGCACCGGACCCGGCGGCGGCGCGCGGCTCGGCCACCGTGGTGATCCACCACCCGCCGACCCGGGCCACGGGCTCGGCGCCGGTGAGCGCGCCGCCGGTCCCCGGGCGTCCGGTGAGCCCGGCGCCGATGCCGAACGCCCCGATCAGCCCTTCGCCGATGCCCAGCGCCCCGGTCAGCCCTTCGCCGGCCCGCCCGACGTCCGGCCCGCCCGCCCGCGCGGCGTCCGGGCCGCCCGTACGCCCGCAGCAGCCCTTCGGTCGTGGCGTCGCCGATCCGGCGGCACCCAGGCCGCGTCCCGACCAGGGTGGCCGCCCGCACCAGGTCCAGTACAACTACGCCGCCACACCGCCACCGGCGCCCGCGCCCGCACCGGCGCCGGGTCGCCCCGGCAGCCGGGCCCTGATCGTCACCGCCGCCGCCGTCGTGGTGCTGGCCCTGGCCGGCGCGGCGGTCTGGGTCAACCGCGACAACCTCGGCCTCGGCGGCGCCGACCCGACGCCGCCGGCGACCAGCGCCGCCGGCCCGACCCAGGCCGCGCTGCCGCCCGCGGAGCAGTGCACCGAAGCGATCAAGGAGAACGCCCGCTGGGTCTGCATCACCGCGGCGTTCGTCGACAGCGAGAAGTTCGTGGTCGAGTACACCGCCGAGTGGAACGGCGCGACCCCGCGCAACGCCGGCGGCTTCCACCTGCACATCTACGGCGGCGACGGCACCAACCCGCCGGCGGAGCGGATGGGCAACCAGTCGGACCAGCCGGGCCGGTTCTATCTCGAGGACAAGCAGCCGTCGGTGCGCTCGGCCAACGGCGGCAACTACCGCGACATCATCGGCGACAACCCCAAGGTCTGCGCCCGGATCTCCGACGCCGCCGACCGGTTGGTCAAGGACACCGAGGGCGGATTTGAAACCGGCAACTGCGTAACCATTCAGGACCGCCGTTAGGTTGCCACCGAAAGTAACGTTTCGCTTTCGCAAAAAAGGCCGGACTGCCGACCGACAGGGCGCGGGACGCAAGGCAGACTCGCTTGCGTGGCAGTTACCCGCGACACGGCGCCGGTTGGCCGGTCCGACGTGCTCGACCAGCTACACGTCCGGCTCAGCGCCGGCGAGAGCGTGGTCGTCTACGGTCCGGCCGGCATCGGCAAGTCGACCGTGCTCGCGGCCTACCCGGCGCTCGCCGGCGACGCGCTGGTGCTGCGCGCCAACGCCGCCGAGGTCGAGTCGGGCCTGCCCTACCTGACGCTCGTCGACCTGTTCGACGGCGTCAGCGGCGACGGGCTGCCGCGCCACCTGCGGGCGGCGTTCGACGGCGCCCTGCTCCGGGGCGCCGCCCCGGTCACCGCGCAGGACCAGCTCGCGGTCCGTCTCGCCACCCTCGAGGTGCTCCGCCGCCTGGCCGCCAACCGCACGGTGCTGCTGCTCGTCGACGACCTGCAGTGGGTCGACCCGCACAGCGCCGGCGTGCTGCGGTTCGTCGCCCGCCGGCTGGGCGGCGCGCGCGTCCGCGTGCTGGGCGCCGAGCGGGTCGAGTCGGCCGGGCCGCTGCACAGCGACCTGTGCCCCGCGCCGGTCACCGAGCTGATGCTCCCGCCGCTGACCGAATACGACACGGCCGACCTGCTCCGCGAGCGGTTCGGGCCGGTGCTGTCCCTGTCGACCATCGCCCGCGTGCACGAGGCGAGCCAGGGCAACCCGCTGCTCGCCGTCGAGCTGGGCCGCACGCTGGTCGCCCGCGGCGGCACGATCGGCGTCGACCAGCCGCTGCCCGTGCCCGAACGGCTCCGCCCGCTGCTCGCCCGGCGGCTGGCCAGCCTGCCCGCGCACAGCGGCCCGGTGCTGCTGCGGGCCGCCGCGGCCGCCCGGCCGACAGTGGCGCTGATCGGCCGCGACGGCGACGCCAAGGCGGGGCTCGACGCCGCGATGCAGGCGGGGCTCGCCACCGTCGGCCCGGACGAGACTGTCCGGTTCGCCCACCCGTTGCTGCGCGAGCTGGTCTACGCCGACGCCACGCCCGCCGCCCGGTCCGCCGCGCACGAACACATCGCCGCGCACACCGACGACTCCGTCGAGCGCGCCCGCCACCTGGCGCTGGCCCGGCCGCACGCCGACGAGGACCTCGCCGCCCAGCTCGCCGAGGCGGCCACCACCGCCCGGATGCGCGGCGCGCCGGCCGTCGCCGCCGATCTCGCCGAGCGGGCCGCCGAGCGGACCCCGACGGCGCTGCGCGGTGTCGCCGCGGCCCGCCGCTACGAGGCCGCCGAGCACGCGCAGGCCGCGGGCCTCACCGCCGACGCGCATCGGCTGGCCACCGCGGCGCTGGCCGGTGCCGACGACCCCGTCGTGCGCGTCGGCGCCCGGCTGCTCATCGTCGACCTCGCCGGCCAGGACCAGTCGGCGGTCGGCCCGGTGATCGACGCGGCGTTCGCCGACGCGGGCGACGACCCCGCGCTGCTCTGCCGGGTGCGGCACTACCGGGCGCTGAAGGCCTACTACGACGGCGACATCGAGTTCGCCGACGCGGACCTCAAGCGGGGCGAGGAGGAGGCCCGCGAGGCCGGCGCCCCGGACCAGCTCGTGTCGCTGCTGGCCAGCCGGTCGTTGATCCGCGGCGCCAACGACCCCGAGAGCGCCAAGCTGCTCAGCGACGTCGCCTCGCTCGCCGCCGACCTGCCGCCGAGCACCGAGAGCGTGCACGCCGCGGCCATCTACGCGCGCGGCCGGGCGTACGCCGGTGACATGGCCGAGTCGACGCGGGTGATCGAGGCCCAGCGCGACGCGGTGCTCCGCTCCGGCACGCTGCGCGACCTGTCGACCGTGCTGCTCGCCTCCGCGTCGATCTACTTCCGCTCGGGGCGCGGCGCCGACGCGCTGCGCGCCGGCCGGGAGGGGATGCGGCTGATCCTCGACATGGAGGCGACCCCCGGGCACGGTCTCGTGGTCGGCGCGCTGGGCGAGACGCTGGCCGGCTCGCCGGCGGTGGCGGCCAGCCTGCTGGTCCAGGCGATCGAGGCCTGCTCCGCGGCCGGCGACGAGGACTGGCTGCGCCTGGCCCGCGCGGCGTACGGCCAGGTGCTGCTCTTCCAGGGCGCGCCGGAGGCGGCGGTGGCGGAGTTCCGCAAAGCGCGCGAGCTCGAGCGCCGGCACGGCCGCAACGACCCGGCGATCTTCCTCTGGCACGCCGACTTCGTCGAGGGGCTGACCGCCGTCGGCGAGCTCGACGAGGCGGCGGAGCTGCTGCGGGAGACCCGGTCGGTGGCGACCGCGCTCCACCGGGACGTCGTCCGCCTCGGACTCGCCCGGGCCGGCGCGCTGCTGCGGGCGGCGGCCGGTGAGCCGCGGGAGGCCGCGGTCGACCTGGCGGAGGCGCTGGCCGAGGCCGGCGGGCACCCGTACCCGATGGAGGTCGCGAAGGCCTGGCACACGCTCGCGACCCTCGAACGGCGCGCGCACCGCCGGGGCGCGGCCCGGTCGGCGCTGGTCGAGGCCGTCGCCGGCTACGCGGCCGTCGGCGCGGCGCCGTGGCTGGCCGCCGCCGAGGCCGAGCTGGCCCGGCTCGACGGCGGGCACGGTCAGGGGTTGTCCGAGACCGAGCGGCGGATCGTCGACCTCGTGCTGGCCGGCGCGACCAACCGGGAGATCGCGCGAGCCACCCACCTCTCGGTCAAGGCGATCGAGGCAAAGCTGACCCGGCTCTACCGGCGGCACGGCGTGCGCAACCGGGCCCAGCTCACCCGCGCGTTGGGTGGTTCTCCCCCGGCTTGACGATTCGCGTGGTCGGCCGGCCAGGGGCTTGTTAGCGTCGCCAGTGCGGGAGGTCTTCAGGCAAAGCACTAGGGAGGCCTGGTCGCGATGGGTGCCGGACCGTCATTAGACGACCAGTTCGAGGCGATCCTCCGGGACCGTGCGGTCTATCCCGTTTTCCAGCCGGTCGTGTCGGTCGCCGACCGCTCCGTGGTGGGCTTCGAGGCGCTGGCCCGCGGCCCGCGGGGGCCCTACGAGTCGGCCGCCGCACTTTTCCACACGGCGGCGCGGCTGGGCCGCCAGGCCGACCTGGACTGGCTCTGCGCGGACGTCGCCGGCGAGCGCTTCATGGCCTCGGCCAGCGCTGACCTGGCGTTGTTCGTCAACCTCGACCCGTACACGCTGCGCGGCCCGTTCCGGCAACGGCTCCTCGACGTGTTCGAGGACCTGATGCGCGAGCGGCAGGTGGTCATCGAGATCACGGAGCGCGCGGTGACGCAGGACCCGCCGGCCCTGATGGACGCCGTCATGCACGCGCGCCGGCTGCGCGGCCGGGTGGCGCTCGACGACGTCGGCGTCGAACCGTCGAGCCTGGCGGCGATGCCGCTGGTCAACCCCGACATCATCAAGATCGACCGGAGTGTGGTGCAGGCCCACTCGCCGGCCTGGGCGGTGTCGCACGTCATCAACGCGGTGCTGCACGAGGCCGCCCGCAGCGGCGCGCAGATCCTCGCCGAGGGCATCGAGGACGAGGAGCACCTGGAGGTGGCCCGCTCCCTCGGTGCGACCCTGGCACAGGGTTACCTGTTCGGCCGGCCGGGCGAGCTGCCCGCGAGGGTGCGCGTCTCGACGCTCGAACTGGCCCGGGTCACGCCGCGCGAGGTCCCGGTGAAGACCCCGTTCGAGATGCTCTCCCGCACCGACCCGGTCAACCCGACCACGGAGCCGTTACTCGCCGCGATGACGGGACACATCGAGAACCAGGCGCTGCACACCGACGACTCGGCCATCCTGGTGGTCAACGTCGGCCACGCGGGCAACCTGGACGACGAGGCGCGGCTGCGCTACGGCTACATAACGGCCCGCGGCATCGAGGTCTACCTGCTGGGCCACGGCGTGCCGCGCGTGCCGAGCGGCCGGGTCCGCGGCGTGCCGCTCGACGCCGGCGACCCGCTCGTCAACGAACGGGCGGCCTTGTTCATCGGCAGCCACTACGCGAGCGGGGTGTTCGCCCGGGAAACCGCCACCGGCTTCGACGCCGGCATCTGCTACGACCGCGAGCGGGTCGTCGAGGCGACCCTGCCGCTGATCCGTCGGCTGGGCCGCGGCTAGAGCGGCTTGTGGTAGACGACGAAGTCGCAGGGGGTGGCCAGGCGCGGTTCGAGGTTCGGGTACGCGATCTCGAACGGATCCCGGCGCACCGGGCGGTAGCCGATGCGGGTGTACCACTCGCGGAGGAACTCCTTGACCGGGTGCGTCCAGTCGCGGGGCACGAGCAGCTCGAGCTGCATCGTGGTGAGCCCCTGCTGCCGGGCCCACCGCTCGGCGAAGGTCACCAGCTCGCGTCCGACGCCGACGCCGCGGTGCGCCGGGTCGGCGGCCAGCATGCCGAACTCGCCCTCGCCGCCGGGCAGGCGTTGGACGCGCACCGCGCCGAGGAGCGCCGTGCCCGCCCGGGCCACGGCCAGCTCGTCCGCCGCGATGACCGACGCGACCTCGGTCTCGTCGGTGCGCTGGGTGCCCGGCAGCCACAGCCCCTTCTCCGCGTCCGCGTAGACCCGGTTGACCAGGTCCGTGACCTCGGTGACGGCCGTGGGGCGGGCGAACGAGATCTCCAGTGCCATGCGGCCCACCGTATCGAAAAGGGCGCCCTCCGCCGGAGGACGCCCTTTCCGCAACCGCGGGTTACGCCACGACCATGAGGTTGGTGCTCCCCAGGGTGGTGGCGCCGTCGGTGTACTCGATGACGCCGAGGTAGCGCTGGCCGGCGGTCAGCCCGTTCCAGGCCGCCGTGACCGTGACGGCGCCGCCGACCGTCACCTGCTGGGTGGGCGGCGTGACCGTCAGGTTGCCGCTGTTGCCCGGCGGCACGACCCAGCTGTTGTGCTTGACCGTGGTCGCACCCGGCGCGGCGAACAGGTCGATGAACACGCGGTACGTGCCCGGCTCCGTGACCGTCACCGACTCCTCCGACGTGCCGCTGGCGCTCTGGCCGGCCGGCGTGAGTGCGCCGTCCGCCCCTTGCCGGTAGACGAAGACGTCGATGTCGGTGCCGGCGGCGTAGTCCGCGTCGAAGGTCGCGAACCTGGCCACCTTGGTGCCGGCGGGCACGTCGACCGTGACCGCGACGGTGTCGCTGGCCGTGGCCGGGGCGTTCGCGTTGAACGACGTGGCCGGGTTCGGCGTCAGGTCCCACTGGTCGACCGTGGCCGCCTGCAGGCCGTGACCCTGCGCGCCGAGCGTGCCCGCGTAGCCGGCCGTGACCGGCAGCGCGGCCTGGCCGCTCGCGCCCGTGCCGCTCGCCTCCAGCGGCACCGCGACCGGCACCGGCCGGACCGCGATCGCGCTGCGCACGTCGTGGCCGAGCAGGTCGCGCCAGCGCAGGGAGCCGAAGGACCATTGCCCGAAGGCTCCGGTGGTACGGGTGACCGTCACCTTGAACGTCTGCTTCTTGCCGGGGAGCAGCGCGATGATCTTCGGTGACACGTCGACCTTGAAGCCGGGCGGCGCCTGCACGGTCGGCAGGTACAGCGCCGGCAGCTTGCTCACGTTGGTCACCGTGCGGGTCAGCGTCTGCTTGCCGGCCAGGTCGCCCACCGCGAGGGTCGGGCTGTTGTAGTCGCTCGGGTCGACGGTGCCGACGCTGTCGCAGACGTCCTGACCACCCGAGGTGAGGTGGACACCGATGCCGCACGAGTACTGCAGCCACTGGGTGATGCCGGAGTCGTAGACCAGGCCCGGTTCGAACGCGTCACCGGCCGCGACCTGGCCGGCGCCCATCTCGAGCGGGTTGGCGTCGGTGCTGTCGGCCTCGTCCTGGATCGGCTTTCCTTCGTTGTCCTTCACACCGGCGGTGGTCATCAGCGCCGACTTGACCATCATCGGGGACCAGTTGGGGTGCTTGGCGAGCAGCAGCGCGCCGATGCCGGCGATGTGCGGGCTGGCCATCGAGGTGCCGCTGTTCGTGTCCCACAGGTTCCCGTTGTGGCTGTCGGGGCCGGTGGCCGCGACCACGTCGACGCCCGGCGCCATGATGTCCGGCTTGAGCAGGTCGCCGCCGCTGGAGTTGCCGGGCCCGCGGCTGGAGAACGTCGCCACGATCGGCGCGCGCACCTTCGCGTTGCTGGCCGCCGAGATCGTCGCGGTCGGGTTGCCACCGGCGGCGATGTACGCCTTGACCGCCGCACCCACGGTCTGGTCGACGTGGATCGACGGCACCGCGTGGTAGTCGGCGTTGAGCGTGTTGGGCGTCGGGTTGAACTGGATCATGCCGACGCCGCCGGCGTTCTTGACCGCGAGGCTCTTGTCGACCCGGTTGTTGTTGCCGCGCTCGCAGAGCACGATCTTGCCGGCGACCTTGGCGGGGTCGAGTTGCGGCGGGGTGCTGACACACTGCGCGGCGAGGAGCTCGGTGCTGCCGGCGGCGCCGCTGGTGCGGGCGTCGACGACCGGCGCGGTCACCGACTGCGGCCCGGTGCCGACGCCGTTGTAGACCTGCCCGTTGCCGAGCGTCAGCGTCTTGGTCGCCGAGCGGTCGTGGGTGCCGGCGGCGACGGTGGTCGTCCACGGCATGCCGTTGTCGACCGTGGACGCCCCCGGGCCGCTGTTGCCGGCCGAGGTCGCGACGAACACACCGGCGTTGGCGGCGTTCAGGAAGGACAGCTCGACGGCGCCGAAGCTGTCGTTGTTGTCGCCGATCGAGTAGTTGATGACGTCCACGCCGTCGGCGACGGCCTGGTCGATCGCGGCGACGATGTCGACGCTGTTGCCGACGGACTGGGTGCCGGCCGCGTTCGCGTACAACACCTTGTAGATCGAGAGACGCGCGGCGGGGGCCATGCCGGAGATGACACCCGCGACGGCACCGTTGATGGTCGCGGTCACGTTGTGGTTGCCACCCGCGGTGCTGGCGGTGTGCGAGCCGTGCCCGTAGTAGTCACGCGGTGAGTCGAACTCGCCCGGGTTGGCCTTGGAGATGTTGTTGGACGCGTACCAGCGTGCGCCGATCACCTTGTTGTTGCAGCTCACGGGCCGTTCGATGCCCGGGTCACAGGTGCCGTTCCACTTGGCGTCGATGACCTTCTGGTCCTTGCGCGGGGTCGGCAGCGGCCCGAAGCTCGGGTTCTCCGGCCAGAAGCCGGAGTCGATGACACCGATGATGATGCCCTCGCCGGCCCGCTCGGGCTTGCCGAACTCCTTGCGCCAGGCGCCATCGCGCCCGTCGAGCCCGACGAACTCGGGCGTCGTGAAGGTCTCACCGTGTACGAGCTCGTTCTTCCACACCTTGGCGACGCCCGGGGTCCGCTTGAGCCGCTCGGCCTCGACGGCGGTCAGCTCGACGGAGAACCCGGCGAACACGAGCGTGTAGTCGTGGGTGACCTTGGTGGCGGCGACCCCGGCGCGTTCGAGCACACGGTCCCGGCTCGCGGCCAGATGCTGGCGGTAGGCCCGCACATTCTTGCTGGCGCTGTCGAGCTTGGCACCGGCGGCGGCGCGGGTGGGCGCCAGCCCGGCGACACCACCGTTGTAGGTGGCGGCGGGCGCATCGGTGGTCTGCACGATGTATGTCTGGGTGGGCGCGCTCACCGGCGCCGCACCTGGTGCGGCTTTCGCGGGCGCACTGGTCAAGGTGAACGCGGACAGGGTCGCCGCAGCGACCAGCGCAGCAGCCGAGCGACGCCGCCCGGCACGAGGGATGCCCAACATGGACGGCAGACTATGGTCCGCATAGACGCGTGCTGAACCCTCAAAGCTCCCGATGAGGGTCAGGTGAAGGGTTGATTAGAGGGACAACCCGCATCGGCCCCGCCGACGACCTGCCGGTCCCGACGCAGCAGCATAGGTCTATATCCCGGCCCAGCCAAGGTTCCGGCCGGAAGATCTTCCCCCCGTTGTCCACAGGGCTCGCGGTTCGCGGCCCGCATCAATAACCTCCGATACACAGGAGGTTGGCGATGGGCCGCGGCACGGGGCGACTGATCCGCAAGGCACTCGCGTTTCTCCGGAAGCCCCCCAAGCGGTCTGCGCGACGCCCGTCGTTGCCCAAACCGGCGGGGCCATTCGCGGCTCGCCCGATCACACGCGACCGGCACGGTTTCGTCAGCGACGGAAGATATCGCGTCAATTCGAAGAAGAACCTTGAGCACACCCACGGGCAAGGGCCGCCAGGCAAGAGCACGTTCTACCCTGGCACCGACGTCGACCGCTTGACGTTGGATGCCGCGCAGCGTGCCGACCATGCCGATCTTTGGGACACACCTAAGGGCGGGAAGGCGAAGGTGCGCTTTGCCGGCGACATCGGGACTCATCACAAGACCGGACAGCCCACGAACGTGGTGAACGTCTACCGCCGACGGTCGGGGACCATTCACGCAGCACCAGGGAGTCGTCTTGATTGACCTTGATCCCGCCTTGCGGCGGTGGCCCGACGGAGCGCCGGCCGGGTGGGGCGAGGACCAGGCCGTGTCGGTCGCGGAGGACGTCGCGGCCGCGCGGTCGATGCGGGTCCAGTGGGAACCCGGTGACGAAGAATGGGTCTTCGTCGTGGCAGCGGACGCCGTGGCTCAGGTCAGCAAGTTCTTCCCCCTCGCGCTCGTTGTCGGCGACGACCTCGCGCAGGTCTTCGGAGCGCGCCAACCGCAGGTCGAGGTCGTCGTGGTCAGCGACCTAGACGCCGAGGAACTGCGGGGATCACCCGACGTCCTGCGGCGGACGGTGCTCAGCCGAGGCTGGAGCGACGAGTTCGACCCTGAGCGGTTCAGCGCGCTCGACCTGTTCCTGGAAAGCGTCTGAGGCGCGCATAACGGAGGCCCCGAGCCGGCGTTGATCAGGTGTGCGACGTCGGGCGTTGATCAATGCTGCCATTCTCACCGCGGCCGGGGCCGCCACCGCCGCGGTCAGTGGGCTGGCGATCGCCGGGACCGAGGCGCAAGCCGGGGACGAGCGGCTCGAGGAGAGAGAGTCCAAGACCCGGGGCAAGGCCGTCGACTTCTACACCGCCGTGCCCACCGGGTACGGCGACGGCAAAGGCCTACCCGTCTGTCTCGTCCTGCACGGCGAGTCCAGGCGTCCCCGCCACTACCGCAGCCTCGGGTTCGGGCGCGCGCTCACCCGCGCCGTCCAGAAGGGAGCGCCGCCGTTCGTGCTCGCGGGCGCCGATGGGTCGCGGCTCGGTTGGCGGCCGCACAGCGGAGACGATCCGCAGCGGATGGTCTACGAGGAGGTGCCCGACTGGTGCGCCGAGCGCGGCTTCGACATCGCCCGGCTCGCCGTCTGGGGCTGGTCCGCCGGTGGCGCCGGCGCGCTGCGGCTCGCGCAGACCTTCCGCGGCTTCGTCAAGGCCACCGCCGCCTTCTCGCCCGCCGTCGCGCCCGGTGACGACGTCTTCGAGCGCGTCGGTCGGCTCCGCGCACAGCCGATCGGGCTCTGGTGCGGGCTCGACGACCGCCTCCTCGAGGACGTCCAGGCCCTGCAGCTGAAGTTGCCCATGCCGCCGATCGCCGGGCACTACAGCGACGGCGGGCACGACATGGACTACTGGAAGTCCGTCATGCCGGAAGCTTTCCGGTTCGTCGGAGAGATGCTGACGAGGCCGAGTCAACTGCCGAGCAAGAGTCCCAGCCGTTAATCTTCACCGATGGGATGGGTCGACGGCCGGCTGACGTTCCGCTACGCCGATCCGCGGCACGAGCTGGCCGGCGTACGCCTGGCGCAGCATGCCGGCATGCCCGCGGACCAGTTGGATTTCGACTACCGCGACCACGCCTGGTTCCTCGACACCGCCGCGCCGCAAGCCTGGCGGCTGGAGTACCAACTGCACCTCCGCCACCTCGACGGGCGCGAGGAGTGGGTCAACGACCCGGAGAACCCGGCCCGGGTCGGCGGCGCGTTCGGTGACAAGTCGGTGCTGCACCGCGCCGACTACGTCGAGCCCGTCTGGCTGGACCTGCCGGGCGCCCTCGGCACGTGGCGGGAGTTCAGCGTGCCCGCACCTACGCTCGACGCCGACATCGCCGTGCGCACCTGGTCGCCGCCGGGCGCGGGTGAGCGCGTGCTGATCGCACACGACGGCCCGGAGTTCGACAAGCTCGCCGACCTCGGCCACTACGCCGCGGCGATGGTCGGCTCGGGCTCGCTGCCGCCGTTCCACCTCGTGCTGCTCGCGCCGGGCAGTCGCGACGACTGGTACTCGGCCAACAACGCCTACATGGCCGCGCTCACCGGGCCCGTCCTGGAGAGGATCAGGAAAGAGCTGGGCTTCACCGGCAAGGTCACCGGGATGGGCGCGAGCCTCGGTGGCCTCGCCATGCTGCACGCCCAGCGCCGCGCGCCCGCCGCGTTCGCGGGGCTCTTCCTGCAGTCGGGCAGTTTCTTCCGGCCCCGGCTCGACCCGCAGGAGTCCGGCTTCCGGTACTTCCAGCGGATCACCCGGTTCACCGGACCCGTGGTGGCGTCGGCGTTCGCGGCTCATCCCGTGCCGACTCTGCTCACCTGTGGCACCGTCGAGGAGAACCTCGCCAACAACCGGGAGATGGCGGACGCGTTGGCCCGCACGGGCTATCCGGCGGAGCTGGTCGAGGTGCCCGACGGGCACCACTTCACCGCCTGGCGGGACGCGTTCGACCCGCATCTGACCCGGTTGCTGGCCCGGTCGTGGGGCGAGACGTCGTGGAGCCTGGGCTCGTGGGGCCCGGGGGCGTGGGGTGGCGCAACGGAGGTCTGACACGTGCGGGAGCACTGGGTGGAGCTGTTCTCACCGGCCATCGGCACGGCCGGTTCCGTGGTCCGCTACGGCCATTACGGCCGCCCGGTCCTGGTGTTCCCGTCCGAGCAGGGCAAGGCCGGCGACTTCGCCGCCAACGGCATGGTGGGCGCCGTGGCCGACCTGATCGACGCGGGGCGCGTGAAGCTGTTCTGCGTCGACTCGTACGACGCGGCCTCGTGGGCGGCCCGCGACCTGCCGCTGGAGGAACGAGCCAAGCGGCACGGCGCGTTCGAGTCGTGGATCGTCGACCAGGTGGTGCCGTTCATCCACGACGAACACGGCGGCCAGGGCGCGGACATCGCCGTCACCGGCTGCTCGATGGGCGCCTTCCACGCGCTCAACTTCGCCTGCAAGCGCGCCGACCTGTTCCCGCTCGCCATGTGCTTCTCGGGCAACTACGACCCGGCCGCCTGGCACGGCTGGGGCGAGCGCGGCGACGCGAGCTACTTCAACAGCCCCGCCGACTATCTCGGCAACCTGCACGGCGACCACCTCGACTGGCTGCGCTCGCGGTTGTCCGTGCTGTTGGTCTGCGGGCAGGGGCAATGGGAGGACACGACCGGAGCCCTGAACTCGACGCGGCGGGTGGCCGGCCTGCTCGCCGAGAAGGGGATCCGGCACGAGCTGGACCTGTGGGGCTACGACGTGCCGCACGACTGGCCGTCGTGGCGCGCGCAGTGGGCACATCATCTGCCACGGTTTTGTTGAGGGAGGCGGCACGTGGCCGACGTCGAACACATCATCGGGATGCTGCTGGGTACGGAGGACGACTGGCCGCGCGCCTACGAGGCGCTGGTCGACCGGCTCGGGCCGGTGGTCGACGGCTCGGGGCGCAAGCACCGGCTGAAGACCGCCCGGGTCACCATCGAGCCGTTCAACCTGCGCGACAAGCCACGCCACTCGCTGGTCATCGACCGGCTCGCATACTGGTACTACCACCCCCGCGAGTGGCTCAAGAAAGTGTCCATGATGGACGACGTCTACCTGCTGAACAGCCCGTTCACGTTCCAGTCCATGGAGAAGCACGCGGCCTACTGCGCGATGATGCGGCTCGGGCTCAAGGTGCCGGACACCGTGCTCGTGCCGTACAAGCATCCGCTGGAGAACTCGCGGTGGGCCTACACCGCGGCCCGCTACAACCAGTCGTTCGACCTCGACGAGGTGGCGTCCGACCTGGGCTATCCCCTGTTCATGAAGCCGTACGACGGCGGTGCCTGGGTCGGTGTCTCGAAGATCCGGGACAGCGCCGAGCTGCACGCCGCCTACGACGCGTCCGGCGAGCGCCTCATGCACCTGCAGCAGTCCGTCGAGGACTACGACGTGTTCAGCCGGTCGCTGTCGATCGGTCCCGAGACGATGGTGATGAAGTTCCGACCGGAACTTCCGATGCATGACCGGTACGCCGTCGAGCACGGCTTCCTGGACGCCGACACGGGCGACGAGGTGGTCACCATCTCCCGTCTGGTCAACGCGTTCTTCGGCTGGGAGTTCAACTCGTGCGAGTCGCTGGTCCGCGGGTCCGAGGTGTTCCCGATCGACTACGCCAACGCCTGCCCGGACGTGGCGCTGACCTCGCTGCACTACTACTTCCCGTGGGCGATGAAAGCGCTGCTGCGGTGGACCACGTTCTGCGTCGTGACCGACAGACGGTTCCAGGTGGACCTGAACACCCGGCGGTACTTCGAGGTCGCGGACCGCACCGACCTCTCGTACCAGGAGAAGCTGGCCCGATATCGGAAGTTCGCCGACGAATATTTCGACACCGAAAGGTATGCCGACTTCTGCGCGTCCCGGCTCTCCCACGTCGACGAGATGGTCTACGACTGGGTCCGGTCGCCCGACTTCGACGCTCTCCTCGTCGACACCGTCCGCGCCACCTATCCCGAGCACGAGCACGAGCGGTTCCTGGCCCACTTCCGGGGCCTGACCGGCGCCTGGGTCGCCGACCAGGGATAAATCAGTAGGAGCGACCCGCCCGGCGTGCGAGGCTGGGCGGGTCAGCCGCACCCGACGACAGGAGCGAGGCAATGCGAGGCATCGAAGACTTCCGCCCATCCGCGCGAGTTTTCGAGGACGCCTCCGCCTATGCACACCGTCAACATCGGGATTCTGGCGCACGTCGACGCCGGTAAGACCAGCCTGACCGAGCGCCTGCTGTTCGACACCGGGGTCATCGACCGGCTCGGCAGTGTCGACTCCGGCACCACACAGACCGATACCGGCGAGATCGAGCGCCGGCGCGGCATCACGATCCGCTCCGCCGTGACCGCCCTCCGCGTCGGCGACCGGCAGGTCAACCTCATCGACACACCAGGGCACCGCGACTTCATGGCCGAGGTCGAGCGGGCCCTCGGCGTGCTCGACGGCGCGGTCCTCGTGCTCTCCGCGGTCGAGGGCGTGCAGCCGCACACGCGGTTGCTCATGCGCACCTGCCGGGCGATGCGCCTGCCCACGCTGCTCTTCGTCAACAAGATCGACCGCGTCGGCGCCCGTGACACCGCCCTCCTGGCCGACATCCGCCGGCTGCTCACCCCGGCGATCGCGCCGCTGGGCAGGGCCCGCGCGATCGGCACGGCGGCCGCAAGCTTCACGGCGTACGAGGCGAGCGACGACTGGCTCCCCGTGCTCGCCGAGCACGACGACGCGCTGCTGGCCGCCTACGTCGAGGACCGCCCGCCACCGCCGGCCACCCTGCGGGCCGCGCTGCGCGCCCAGACCGCAGCCGGGCACGTGCATCCGCTGCTGTTCGGCTCGGCCCTCTCCGGCAGCGGCGTCCCGGAACTCCTCGACGCGATCGCCGACCTGCTGCCGCCGGCGCCGCCCGCCGAGCCCGCACCCCGGGCGCGGGTCTTCGCGATCACCCGCGGCCCGGGCGGGGCGAAGGTCGCGTACGCCCGCTCGTACGGCGGATCGTTGGCCGCCCGCCAACGGGTGCCGGTGTTCCGCCGCACCGCCGACGGCCGGGTCGAGACGCACCGCGCCCAGCTCACCGGCGTCACGGTGATCGGCGACCCGCAGGCACCGGCGCTGACCGCCGGCTACATCGCCGCGCTGAGCGGGCTCGCCGGAGTGCGGATCGGCGATCAGATCGGCTCGGCCGCCGGCCTCGACACCGGCGCCCACTTCCCACGGCCGGGCCTGGAGACGGTGGTCCGGCGCCGCGACGGCGGCCCGGCGGCCGACCTGCACACCGCCCTGCTCCGGATGACCGACGAGGACCCGCTGATCCACACGCGGGTGACGGCGGCCGGCGAGACGGCCGTCCTGCTCTACGGCGAGGTGCAGAAGGAGGTGATCGCGGCGACGCTGGCCGGGTCGTACGGCATCGCGGTCGAGTTCACCCCGACCCAACTGGTCCACCTCGAACGCCCGACCGGCGTCGGCAGCGCCCTGGAGGTGATCGGCAACGGCTTCTTCGGCACGGTCGGCCTGCGCGTCGAGCCCGGCCGGGGCATCGAGTACGACCTGGCCGTCGAGCTGGGATCCCTGCCGCTGGCGTACCACAAGGCGATCGAGGATTCGGTCGTCCGCGCCCTGGAACAGGGCCTCTACGGCTGGCCGGTCACGGACGTCCGGGTCACGCTGACCCACAGCGGCTACTGGTCACCGATCACGGTGGCCGGCGACTTCCGCGACCTGACCCCCCACGTCCTGCTGCGGGCCCTCGCCGCGGCCGGGACCCGGGTCTTCGAGCCGTGCCACCGCTTCGAGGCGGACGTCCCGGCCGCGGCCCTGGGCCCGGTCACGGGTGGCTTGGCCCACCTCGGCGGCCGCGTCGACGAGACGGCACCGGTCGGCGACACGTGGCGGATCACCGGCTCGATCCCGGCCCGCGCGGTCGCCGACGCCCAGCGCCGCCTGCCCGACCTGACCAACGGCGAAGGCCTCTGGACGTCCGCCCCGGCGGGCGACCGCCCGGTCGCGGGCCGCCCACCGCGCCGGGACCGCACCGACGGCAACCCGCTGGACCGCGTCGAGTACACCCGGTGGCTGGCCCAGCGGGACCTGGCCACGAGCGGCGGTCAGTAGGCGAACTCCGCGCTCTTCGCCTCGCCAGGGATCGTGGTGCCGTCGTCGTCGTAGACCCGCCAGCTCTGCACCAGGACGTACCGCTTGCCGCGCGGCGGGCTGAACTCGGCCGGTCCACAGGTCCGCTCGGACATCTCCGCGGCGAACCGCAGGCCCCTGCAGGTGTGCGGCTTGCCGACCTGGTTGCCGGCGGTGTCCTTGAGCGTCAGCGTGATGTCGGCGATCACCCGCTTCGAGCGCAGCGCCCCGGACGCCCGGACGCCCGGGCCGGTCGCGAAGCAGGTGTTGGAGAACGCCGGCTGGAGGAACTTCCACTGGAATCCGGTGCACCGCGACTGCCCGTACGCCGTCGGCCGGGGTGCGACCTTCCCCTCCCGCTGCTCCGGCGGGTCCTTCCGGGCCGGCGCGGGCTTGGCGATGCGATTGGCGGCCAACCCGGCGGCCGCGGTCTGCGCCGGACCGCCGCCACGGCCCGACTTGGAGTTCTTGCCCCTGGCCGACGGCGAGGGTGACGACGACGGCCGGTTCGCTTCGGCCTCGCCGCTGTTGCCCGGGCCCGGCCACTCGAAGGCCACCAGCGCGACGGCGATGAGCACGAACGAGGTGACCACGGTGGTGATCGCGTGCCAGGCCGGCACGCGGCGGCGCTGGGTCGGGATCCGCGGCCGGGTGGTGTGCATCGTCTGCGTCGGCAGCCGGGGGCGCCGGGGCAGCGCGGGCGCCGCGCCCAGCCGCACCGCCGCCATGCGCAGGGCGTCGCCGAGCACCGCCGCCTCGGGCCGGCGCCTCGGGTTGCTGTCCACACAGGACCCGATCAGCCGCCAGAGCACGTCCGGGATGCCGGGGTTGCGGCGCGGCCGGGTCTCCACGTGCCGGCGGAACACCGATTTCGGTGTGTGCCCGGCGTACGGAGGCCGGCCGGTGAGTAGTTCGTAGAGCACCATGCCGAACGCGTACACGTCGGAGTTCGGTGACGGCCGGGCGCCGCTGATGACCTCCGGCGACAGGTAGTTGGGCGTTCCGAGCAGCGCCCCGGTGGTGGTCAGCTGGGGCGCGTCCACCACGCGGGAGATACCGAAGTCGGTCAGCCTCACCCGCGGCTCGCGGTGCAGCGCGTCCGGGGCGCCGACCAGGATGTTGTCGGGCTTGAGGTCGCGGTGCACGACACCGAGCCGGTGCGCGTGCGCGAGGCCGTCGGCGACCGCGGCCATGACCGTCGCGGCCTCGGCGGGCGTCAGCGGGCCGCGGTCGCGGAGCACCGTCCGCATGCTGCCGCCGGGCACGAGCTCCATCACCAGGCCGAGCGAGTCTCCGATGGTGAGCAGCTCGCGGACGGTCACGATGTGCTCGTGCTCCAGGGCGGCGAGGATCGCGCGTTCCTGCACGAACCGCGTCACGGCCTTGGGTTGCAGCACGAGCTCCGGATGGAGCAGCTTGATCGCGACCTGCTCGCCGCTGGCCTGGCTGCGAGCCCGCCACACGGTGCCGCCGGCGCCGGCGCCGATCCGCTCGATCAACTCGTAACAGCCGCCGACCACGCGTGCGCAGGGCTTTCCCGGCGCGGGGACAGGTTCGGGCGTCTCGGGGGGTTCTGACGTCACTGAACAGTCATACTCGTCTAATACTCGATATGCCGGAACACACCCGAAAAGCCCGAATGGAATCCCCTGAACGGAGGACAGGGTCGGCTAGCCGGTGATGATGTTGACCGCGATGGCCAGCACGATGGCGTTGTAGAAGAAGCTGATCACGCTGTGCACCATCACGTGGTAGCGCACGGTCCGCCCCTGCACCTCCACGTCGGACGCCGCGAACGAGACGCCGACCGTCACCGCGAAGTACAGAAAGTCGATCAGCCGGGGGTACGGGCACTTCGGGAAGCGCCAGCCGGACCACTGCATGTAGAAGCGGGCGTACCCGACCTGCAGCAGCAGCCACGCGCAGAACGTCACGAAGGCGCCGAGCCCCTGCACGAGACCGCTGAAGTCGCTGTTCTCGTCGACCGCGAGCACGTCGAGCGAAGCGCCGAGCCCGGTGATGCTGGCCGCGGCGGTGAAGAAGAAGCTGAACCGGCGACCCATCAGCCGCGCGTTGACCCCGGTGATCGGCGGCGGCGGCACGTGCGGGTCGGCCAGCCGCTCCCGGCGGATCCAGAGCGTGCCGACCAACAGGTAGGCGAACGCGAGCAGGCCCCAGAACAGCAGGAACAGCACGACGACGGGTTCGCTCTCGCTGCCCGCGATGGTGAACAGCAGGCCGCCGACCGCGAGAATCATCTCGACCAGGCGCGCGATCAGCGTGCCGGCCACTCCCACGAATCGGCTAACGCGCGGGTCGGTCGGTGGTTGCGCGGCTTCCCATTTGTCCAAGCGGGTGGCCGGCGCCGTCGATACGGTCGTTCGCATGACCACCGAGCGGAACACCCGACCTGCCGACTACCCGGCGGCGATCATGCCGATGCTCGCTTACGAGGACGGCGTGGCGGCTATCAACTTCCTGCGCACGGCGTTCGGCTTCACCGAGCGGATGCGGCTGACCGCGGACGACGGCTCGATCGGCCACGCCGAACTGGCCCTCGGCGACGCGGTGATCGCGCTGGCCACGCCGGCGGGCATCGGCTACGAGAGCCCGAAACACCACCGCGAACACTGCACGACGGCGATGCGCTGGACGGAGCAGCCCTGGGTCGTCAACGGCGTCATGGTCTACGTGGACGACGTGGACGCACACGCCCGCCGCGCCGAGGCCGCCGGTGCCCTGCTGCTCAGCGAACCCACGGACCAGCCGTACGGCGTGCGCAGCTACCGCGTCGAGGACCTCGAGGGCCACCGCTGGATGTTCAGCCAGCACATCCGGGACACCAAGCCCGAAGACTGGGGTGCCACCACTCCCGCCGAGTGACCCGCCGGTCGTCGACGCCCATCATTGGTACTGACCGCGGCGACGTCTGCGACTACACGACGCCGGCTGCTCGGGCTGTAGGCGGCGGTCAGGCACGCAGCGCGGGCCGGGCGGCCAGGCGGCGGAAGGCGGCTTCCGTGGGTGAGCCCGGTTCCGCGCAGTAGACGATCATTCGTTGGTCGCTGTCGCTGATGTGCAGGACCTGGCACTCGAACTCGAGCACGCCCGCGTCCGGGTGTTCGACCCGCTTGCGCACACCGCGCCGGACGGCGACGTCGTGGCTGCGCCACATCTCCGCGAACCGCGGCGACAGCCCGAGCAGCTCGGTGACCAGCGTCTCGATGCCCGGGTCGCCGGGATAGCGGGCGTACGCCGCGCGCAGGTCCGCCACCGACGCCGCCGTGAAGGCCACCGCGTCCTCGTCACGCCAGTGCAGGTCGTCGGCCGGCTGCCGGAACATCCAGCGGATCATGTTGCGGTCCTCCGGCGGCGTCGCCGACTGGTCGCCGATGAACCGGGTCGCCAGCGTGTTCCAGGCGAGCAGGTCGTACTTCGCGTCGACCACGTACGCCGGTGTCAGTGGCATGGTGTCGAGCAGGTAGCGGACAGCCGGCAGCAGCTCACGGCTCGGACCGACCACCACCGGCGGCGTCTCGCCGGCGATCCGGAACAGGTACTCCCGTTCGTCGATCGTCAGCAGCAGCGCCCGGGCGAGCGCCGAGAGCACCTGCCGCGATGGCTGCGGTCCGCGGGCCTGCTCCAACCGGATGTAGTAGTCGATCGACATGCCCGCCAGCTCCGCGACCTCCTGCCGGCGCAGCCCGGGCGTGCGCCGCGGGCCGGTGCCACCGCCGCCGGGCAGCCCGACGTCGACGGGGCGCAGCCGCTCGCGGCGGGTGCGCAGGAACGCGGCGAGCTCGGATCGGTTCACCCCTCCAGCGTGCCGCACCCGGCCGGTCCGCGGGTGGTACGGCCGGTACCAGGCAACACCGGTCCTGCCGCGCGGGGCGGTCCGGCGGCCAGGCTCGACGGCATGACACAGATCGCATTGATCACCGGTGCAAACAAGGGCATCGGGTACGCGACGGCGCGTGCCCTGGGCGAGCGGGGCATGACCGTGCTGCTCGGCGCCCGTGACGAGGGCCGCGGCCGGGCCGCGGAGAAGGAACTGACCGCCGAAGGGCTGGACGCCCGGTTCGTCCGGCTCGACGTGACCGACGCGGCGACGGTGCAGGCCGCCGCCGAGCTGGTCGAGGCGGAGTTCGGCCGGCTCGACGTGCTGGTCAACAACGCCGGCATCGTCCGCGCCGACGGCACCGCCGAGCCGAGCGCGACGCGGATCGGGACGATCCGGGAAGTCTTCGAGACCAACGTGTACGGCGTTGTCACGGTCACCAACGCCGTCCTGCCGCTGCTGCGCCGGGCACCGGCCGCCCGGATCGTCAACGTGTCCAGCGAGGTCGGCTCGATCGCCTCGATGACCGACCCGGCGAGCCCGCTGTTCGCGCTGACCTCGGTGCCGTACCCGGCCTCGAAAGCCGCCCTGAACATGATCACTGCGATGTACGCCAAGGAACTGCGGGACACTCCCATCAAGGTCAACGCGGCGAACCCGGGCTACACCGCGACGGACTTCAACAGCCACCACGGCTTCCGTACGCCCGAACAGGCCGCGGCGGTCTGCACCCACCTGGCGACGTTGCCCGCGGACGGGCCGTCGGGGTTGCTCTGGGGCCACCTGATCACCCGGGAGGGCGACCAGAACGGGGTTCTGGCCTGGTGATCCGGGGTAACCCTGGAGCGTGGAGTCATTCGTCTTCAACGCGTGGTCGTGGCGCCCGCCGGCTCTCGGGGGCGGCCACGACGAGACCACGCCGGACCGCGGCCCGGACGACCCCGACCGGGACCGCGACCGGCGCCGCACGGTGGCCGCCACCCCTGAGGGCGGCGGCCCCGGCTTCTCCCTGGACCTGACCGGCTACGCCGTGCAGGCGGTGGACGGCGAGATCGGGAAGGTGGAGAAGGCCGGCGACACCGACCTCGTGGTCGACACCGGCCCATGGATCTTCGGCCGGGTCGTGCTGCTGCCCGCCGGGGTGGTCGAGCGGGTCGACCACCAGGCCCGCACGGTGCACGTCGACCGCACGAAGGAGCAGATCAGGAACGCGCCGGAGTACGCGGACGCGTCCGACTACCGGGACCGGCTGGCGCACTACTACCGCGACACGTACGGGTGAGTCAGTAACCGAGCCCGATGACATGCCCGACGGTGTTCGGGTCGCCCAGCGCTACCATGATGGCGTCGGCCAGGTCGGCCCGTGACAACCGGAGCCCACCGCGCACGTTGCGGTCGAGCGCGGTCCGGTATTGCTTGCGCGCCCCGTCGGTGAGCTGCGGCGGCCGCAGCACGGTCCAGCGCAGCTCGCTGTCGAACACGAGCCGCTCGGTCCGCGCGAAGTCGCCGAACTGCTGCTTGAGGAACGTGCTGCCGATCAGCGGCTTGAACAGGTAGCGGGTGAACGGCCCGTCGCCGTCGTCGCGCACGTGCCCACTCCCGGTGACCACCAGCAGCCGCGCGGTCGGGTTGTTGGCCGCGAGCGCGGCGACGGCGGCGGCCGCACCGCGCGAGCAGACGGTCGCCGGCGCCTTGGGCCGCGGCCCGAGCGTGTCGACGACCGCGTCCCGACCGGTGACGGCGGCGCTGATCGACTCGGGATCGAACGCGTCGGCGATGACCACCTCGAGCCTGGGATCGGCATCGAACGGCAGCCGGCCCGGATCGCGCACCACGGCGGTGACGTGGTGCCCGGCATCCAGCGCCCGCCGCACGACGTGTCGCCCGGTGCCACCGGTAGCGCCGAGAACGGTGATCTTCATGATGAGTGCCTCCCGTGGTTAGTAAACGCTCACTCACCTCTAGGATGGTGAGTGCTTACTAACCTGTCAAGGGGAGCGCCGGAGTGGGAACCAGGGACCGAATCCTCGACGCGGCCGCGGAGGTCATCCGCACGCGCGGCATGGCCAACGCCACGACCCGCGAGATCGCGAAGGCGGCGGGCTACTCGGAGGCGACGCTCTACAAGCACTTCACCGGCAAGGTCGAGTTGCTGGTGGCGGTCCTGCGCGAACGCACGCCGGGCTTCGCCCACCTGTCGCGGGCGCTGGGCAACGCGGGTTCGGACCTGACCTCAGGCCTGACCGCCATCGCCTCGGCCGCGATCGAGTTCTACACGACGAGCTTCCCGATGCTGGCGTCGATCTTCTCGGACCCGTCGATCCTGGCGGCACACACGGCGGGCCTGCACGAGGTGGGCGCGGGCCCGCACCGCGTCAACGAGGCGGTCGTCGACTACCTGCGCCACCAGCAGAAACAGGGCGCGATCCGCCCGGACGCCGACCTCTACGCGGCCGCGGCCCTCCTGATCGGCGCCTGCTTCCAGCACGCCTTCCTGGGCCACATGAACTGGTCGGACCGCCGCCCGGACAGCGCGGCCGCCGAGTCATTCGCCGCCCTGACCGCGGCCGCCCTGCGCTAGCCCGCGCCACGCCACCGCGACCGGCCAGCCAGATCGTCGCGCGGCCCGCTTTGCTCTGCATCCAAATACGCATCACCCCGTCCGACCTCCGGCCCGCTTTGCTCTGCATCCAAATACGCACCACCCCGTCTGACCTGCGGTGCGTATATGGATGCAGAGCAAAGCCTGCGAAAACCCAGCCCCCGGCGCGGGGCGGGTTTGATCACGGTTGTTGGAAGTCGCGGTCTTCCCAGATGCGGCGGTTCAGGTAGTCCTGGACCTTGGCGATGTAGTCCTCGCTGTCCGGTGTCCGCCAGCGCCCGCTGAACCAGCGACCGACGCAACCCCACTGGTCGCCCGCGCGATAGGGCTCGCCGCGGTCCTCTTCGTTCAGCCAGCCCTCGTAGCCCTCGAAGCAACCCCTCCAGATCGAGTACGCCAGGTCCACGTTCATGGCCGTCGAGCGGGCCACGCCCGGCCACGCCGACTTCTGGTACGGGTGCCGGTCCTGCAGGATCCCGAAGCTCTCCGGGCACTCCCCCGGCCGGCCGTCGACGCCCAGGCCGTGCCCGGGCGCGCAGCGCCGTGCGTCGGTGCCGTAGTCGCCGAACACCGTCTGGCGCCACCAGCTCTCGACCGCCGCCTGGGCGAACACGAGGGATTCGTCGACGCCCCACTTGCACGCGGCCCAGCGCAGGATGTCCCTTGTGGACCCGGTGAACGCGCCGTCGACGCGGGGTGCGATCTGGGCGTCCGCGCGGTCGTCGTCGAAGATGTCCGCGCCTATCCGGTGGCCCGTCGTCGAGTTGGCCATCAGGTTCATGCCCTTGTTCTCCGCCGACGGCCGGGACCGCACCCACGTCGCGCACTGCGCGCCCGACGGCAGCGTCGCGCCCGGCGGCAGCGTCACGAACCGGTCCGGCGCCGCGGGCGGCGTCGGGCGGGCGGTCGCCGACAACTCCGACGGCGGCGCGGCGGGCTCCGACCAGCCGCCCTCGGTGTCGCTCCAACCCGTGCCGGTGCGGCCCGCCGCGCCGCCCGGTGCGCGGTCGGCGTGGGCCGAGATCGTGCCGACCAGGGCGATCGCCGCGGCAGTGGCCGCCACCACCGCGATCGGCCAGCGGTGCCGTCGAATGCGTCGTCTCACGGCGAGCGACCGTAAGCGGGGAATCTTGAACCGGTCAACGGGCCAAAAGGACATTTAACGCAAGCCACCTCGATCGGGTGAGTGACGGACGAGATGTGCGACAGTCCACGTTAACCACCTGGCTCACTTCCCGCATGGCAACGGTGCACCATTTCACCAACGGCTGGTTGAATCCGGTCTTCGCGTACGCCGTCTCGATCGTCGGCGCGCTCGTGGGTCTGTACTGCACCGCCCGCGCGCGACAGGTGCGCCCCGGGGCACCCCGGGTGAAGTGGCTGACCATCGCGACCGTCGCGATCGGTGGTGCCGGCATCTGGCTCGCGCACCTCACCGCGATGCTCGGCTTCGACGTCGAGGACAGCCCGGTCCGCTACAGCCCCGGACTGACCGCGGTCAGCCTCGCGCTCTCGCTCGGCGCCGTCGGCGTCGGGCTCTTCCTCGTCGGGTACCGCGATCCGACCACCGCACAGATCCTGCGGGCCGGCGGGGTCACCGGCGCCGGCCTGCTCGGCATGCACTACACCGGGATGGCCGGGGTCAACGTGGCCGGCGAGATCACCTTCCAGCCGCGCCTCGTGGCGGCGTCCGCGCTGATCGCGGTGGTCGCGGCAACCGCCGCCCTCTGGTTCAGCGTCACCGTCAACGGGCGGCGGAAGATCGCCGGCGCGTCCGTCGTGATGGCCACGGGCGTCTGCGGCATGCACTACACGGCGATGGCCGCGGTCGGTGTCGAGCGCGACGAGGTCGGCCTGGCCGCGGTCACCGGCGTACGGCCGATGGTCCTGATCGTCTCCGTCGCGGTGATCTCCGCCGTGACGATGACCGTCATGGCGACGGTGGCGCTGCAGGCCATGACCACCGAGGAGTTCGCGGGCGACGGGTCCGCGACGGTGTCCGCTCCGGAGCCGGTCGGCCTGGCCGCGGCCGGCTTCGCCGCTCCGGTCGCGGCGGACCCCATCCGCCTCGACATGCCCATCACGCCGGGCCTACGCCGCCGCGAGTCCCGCTTCCCATACTGAGCCTCGGATCGGGGCCCCGGTCGAGCCGGGGCCCCGATCGCCTGTCACTGCTGGGTCAACCGCCACTGCTGGTTGGTGGCGGTGTGGCACGGCCACTGGATCAGCGCCGCACCGTCGGCCGTCGAGCCGCCGTTGACGTCGAGGCACTTGCCGCTGTGCACCGCCCGCAACTGGTAGACGCCGGACGTCGCGGTCGCCACCGGTGTCCAGGCCTGGTTCGCCTGGGACGTGCAGGTCAGCTGCACCACCGCGGCCGCGTCGGCCGTCGAGCCGCCGGACAGCGCCATGCACTTACCACTGTGGACCGCCTTCAGGTAGACGTTGCCACTGCCGGCGTCCACCGCCTGCCAGCGCTGGTTGGCGCCGCCCGTGGCCGTCCACTGGTGCACGACCGCGTTGTCGGCCGTCGAGACGCCGTTGACGTCGGCCAGCTTGCTGCTGTGCTGGGCGGTCAGCGTGTACGTCCGGCCGGCGATGCCACCGGACGGGGTCGTGCCCACACCGTTGCCACCGAAGGTGAACGCGTCCACGTCGAAGTTGTTGCCGCTGCTGGTCTTGAACACCATGTAGAGCTTGTGCGTCCCGGACAGGGCCCCGACGGAGACCGCCGCCTGCTGCACGTAGGTGTCCCAGCCGCCGGTTGCCGCGACGGGGTTCGTGGCCAGCAGCGTCCCGGTCGGCGAGTCCGCACGCAGTTCGATGCTGCCACCGCCGCTCGGTGACGAGACGCGGTAGCTGACCGAGTTGATCCCCTGCAGGCTCATCGGGTCGAACATGATCCAGTCGTTGTTGCTGATGTCGCCGATCCGCCCGCCACTCTCGGCGCCGCTCTGCGCGACGATCCGCGTGCCGGACTGGGCCGTGTAGTACTCCGCCTGCTTGTGCTTGGGCTGCAGGATCGCCTTGGCATAGCCGGTCAACCGCGCGACCGACCCGTTGCCGTTGTCCTGATAACGGGCGTTGAGCACGTAGAACAGGTTCGCGCCGTCCGGGTGCCCGCCGAGGTTGCCGGTCGAGACGGTGCCCGAGCAGCCCGGCAGGTCCGTCGTGCCGTGCTCGTGGTCGTCGTGCCCGAGCGCCGGGTTCGTGAACACCTGCTGGCAGTTGATCGTGCCGTCCTGGGCATCGGTGACCGACACCGAGTAGGCGACGTTCTGCCCGAAGTCGAGCATCCCGCCGTTCGGCGGCCCGGTGATCGTCACGACCGGCGCGTTGTTGCCGACCGTGATGGGCACGTTGGCGAACGACGACCGCCCCGTGTTGTCGGTGACGGTCAGCTTCGCCACATAGTTCCCGTTCGAGGTGTACGTCTTCGACGGGTTGGCGGCCGTCGAGTCGGTGCTGCCGTTGCTCTCGAAGTCCCACGCGTAGCTGATCGTGTCGCCCGTGTCGGGGTCGTGCGTGCCCGCGCTGGAGAACTGCACGGTCAGGGGCGAGAGCCCGTTGGTCGGCGTGCCCGTCGCCACCGCCACCGGAGCCCGGCCGCCCTTGACGTAGTCGATCCGGTAGAGCCCGGAGTCGTTGTTGCCACCGCCGAAGTTGGCACCCCACTCCAGCAGGTAGAGCGACCCGTCCGGCCCGAACCGCATGGCCATCGGCTTGTTGAAGAACTCACCGGGCAGGAACGGATTGATCTTGACCAACCCACCGGACGAGTCGAAATGGATCTCCTGGACGTAGTTGCGGGCCCATTCGTAGAAGAAGTGCACCCCGTTGTAGTACGCGGGGAACTTCGTCGTCGAGGTGCTGGCGGCGTTGTAGCGGTAGACCGGCCCGCCCATCGGCGCCGCACCGCCCTCGCCCATCTCCGGGAAGTTCGATGAGGCGCCGTACCCGTACCAGATCTGCGGTTGCACCAGGGCCGGCAGCGTCCGCAGGCCGGTGTTGTTGGGCGAGTCGTTGACCGGCGCGTTGCAGTTGAACTTCGACCCGACCACGCCGGTGTCCGGGTTGTACGGCGCGTACGCCTGGTTGTTGCCGTGGCAGAACGGCCAGCCGAAGTTGCCCGCCTGCTTGATCACGTTGAGCTCGACCAGGCCCTCGGGGCCGCGGTTGGTGGTCGGCAGGCCGCGGTCCGGCCCGTAGTCCGCCATGTTGATCCAGCCGGTCTGCTTGTCGACCTCGAACCGGAATGGGTTCCGGAAGCCCATCGCGTAGATCTCGGGCCGGGTCAGCGAGGTGCCGGGCGCGAACAGGTTGCCGCTCGGGATCGTGTACGTCCCGTTCGACTCGGGGTGGATCCGCAGGATCTTGCCGCGCAGGTCGTTGGTGTTGCCCGCACTCCGCGCGGCGTCCAAGTTGGACTTGCCGGGCCGCCAGTCCAGCGGCGCGTAGCCCTGCCAGGCCGGGTCGAGGTTCGGCGGGGTGTCGTCACCGGTCGACAGGTACAGGTTGCCGTTGGGGCCGAACGCGACGTAGCCGCCGGTGTGCCCGGGCTCGGGGAACGTCCGGTCGCGGTAGGCCGGCACCGACAGCAGCACGACCTCGCTGGACAGGTTGACCGTGTCACCGCTGACGGTGAAGCGCGACAGGCGGTTGACGTCGGTCGACGACGAGGACGGCGAGTAGTAGAGATAGATCCAACCGTTGCTGGCGAAATTGGGATCCAGGGCCATCCCGACCAGCCCGTCCTCACCTCCGGTGTAGACGGACAGCGTGCCCGCGGTCACCGTGCTCTGCTGCGCCGGCTTGAAGATCTTGATTTGGCCGGCCCGCTGCACGTAGAAGACCCGCCCGTCCGGCGCGATGTCCAGTGCCATCGGGTCGACCGTGTTGGAGTCGAGGCTGACCTTCTCGAAGTTGCCCCACACCGTGCCACCACAGTCGCCGGGCAGGTTGCCCGCCGCGTAGCGGACGCCGCCGAGCACGTGGTTGCGGAAGTTCGTCTCGCTGTACGACGCGATGTCGTGCCCCATCGCGGTCGCCCAGACCTTGCCGCCCTCGGTCTCGCGGCACCAGGAGATCGGGTGGTCGATGCCCATCGCGTCGGAGCCCGGGTTGTAGGTGCGCTCGTCGGCCGTCACCAGCACGTGCACGTTGCCGCGCGCGTTGACGTCGAAGTTGTACCACTCCTCGGTGCGTTGCCAGTTGTCCGGCAACCCGGCGGTCGACGGGTGCGCCTTGTCGGCGACCCGGGCGAACCCCTGCAACGAACCGGGCGAGTGCGACGGCATGTGGGCACCACCGTTGATCGTCTGGTCCCACCACGGGAACGTGGTGTCGATGCCCATGTCGGTCGCGTTGTGGATCGCCACGATGCCGTTGCCGGCCCGCAGGTAGTTCTGCACCGCGCTGCGCTGCGCGTCGTTGTCGAACACCATGCCCGACGTCTGGAACATCACCAGCACGTCGAACGTGTCCAGGTTGGAGGCGTTGAGCACGGTGGAGTCCTCGCTGAACACCACCTCGAAGTTGTTGGCCGCGGCGAGCTGGTTGAACATCGTGACGCCGGCGGCGATCGAGTCGTGCCGGTAGCCGGCGGTCTCGCTGAACACCAGGGCCCGGAAGGCGGGCGCGGCCTGCGCGGGTGCCTGGACGATGCCCAGGCCGAGCAGGGTGGTGGCGATCGTGAGCAGGGTGAGGGCAGGTCTGCGGCGGCGCATGCGGTCTCCTTCGGGAATGCCTTGCCCGGGCGTGCAGGAGGCTTGCGGTGCGACGCGTCCGCCGATGACGCGCAGGGGTCGGGCGCCAGAGCGCATCGACGCAGATGAGTTTGACTCGGTCCATGGTGGCCCGTCAACGCGGAGGCTTTCGGAATGGCAGATCAGTCAATGCCGAACTGTGATCGCGCCGGGCGGCTTACGGTCTTGATCGATCTCCGTTCGTCCGCTTACGATGCGACGCCAACAGCGCTTTCGGTCAGCTCAGCAAAAGCTCAAGCCTGGCAAGCGAAAGTTTTGGTGATCACATGGATTCACCTGAACCACCGGACGCGCTCCTGACGATGCGGGGCGTCGGCAAGTCCTTCTACGGCGTGTCCGTCTTGTCCGATGTGGACATTGACGTACATCCCGGCGAAGTGCACGCGGTGGTCGGTGAGAACGGTGCCGGCAAGTCCACGCTGATGAAGATCGCTTCCGGCGTGTACCAGCCCGACGCGGGCACAGTGCGGATCGCCGGCGCGCCGGTCGTCCTGCACAACCCGCGCGACGCCCAGGCCGCCGGCGTCGGGATCATCCACCAGGAGTTCAACCTGCTGCCCGAGCGCACGGTCGCCGAGAACGTGTTCCTCGGCCGCGAACCGCTGCGCAGAGGGCTGGTCGACCGCCGGGCGATGCGCGAGCGCACGGCCGAGCTGCTCGCATCGGTCGGTGCCGAGTCGGTCCGCCCGACCGACAAGGTGCGCCGGCTCGGCATCGCACAGCAGCAGGTCGTCGAGATCGTCAAGGCGCTCTCCCTCGACGCCCGCATCCTGATCATGGACGAGCCGACCGCCGCGTTGGCCGACCACGAGGTCGAGCTGCTCTACGCGCTGGTCCGCCGGTTGCAGGCCCGCGGCATCGGCATCCTCTACGTCTCGCACCGGCTTGCCGAGGTGTTCGACCTGTCGGACCGGATCACCGTGCTCAAGGACGGTCGCCGGGTGACCACACTGGACACGGCCGACGCGACGCCGGAGGCGCTGGTCCGGCACATGGTCGGCCGGGAGCTGGCCAGCTACTACCCGCCCAAGTCGGGCGACAGCGGCCCGGCACTGGTCACCCTGACCGGTGCCGGCAACGACCGGCTCCGGCCGCTCGACCTCGAGCTGCGCGCCGGCGAGGTGCTCGGCGTCGGTGGCCTGCAGGGCTCCGGGCGCTCCGCGCTGGCCCGCGCGCTGTTCGGCGTCGAGCCGTTCACCACCGGCCGGATGACCCTCGACGGCAAGCCGGTCCGGCCGCGGTCGCCGCGGCAGGCGGTCCGGGACGGCATCGCGTACGTGACCGAGGACCGCAAGGCCGACGGGCTGGCGCTGAGCCAGTCGGTGCTCGACAATGCGCTGCTGGCCAGCCGGGCGGCCAGGCCGCGCTGGTTCGCCGGCGGCGCCCGCACGACCAGCGTGCGCGCGCTGCTCGCGGCGGTCGAGGTGCACGCGGCCGGGCCGGACCAGGAGGTCCGCTACCTGTCCGGTGGCAACCAGCAGAAGGTGGTGCTCGCCCGCTGGCTCGCGATGGCGCCGCGGGTGCTGCTCTTCGACGAGCCCACCCGGGGCATCGACGTCGGCGCGAAGGCCGCCATCCACGAGCTGATCCGCGACCTGGCCGGCAAGGGCGCCGCGATCCTGATGATCTCGTCGGAGCTGCCCGAGCTGCTCGGCATGAGCGACCGCATCGTCGTCATGCGCGACGGCGCGCTGGCCGGCGAACTGCCCGGCGACGCGAGCGAGGAGGCGGTCCTGAGCCTGGCCACCGGCACACCGCACGAGGTCCCGGCGTGAGCACCCTGGCGGTGCGACGGCCGCGGATCGACTCCACCAACGGCGTCTGGCTCGCCCTCGGCGTGACGCTGGTGATCGGCGGCATCCTGGTCGCCACCGACGGCGGCTCGCTGTTCAGCCAGAACAGCACGGTCAGCCTGCTGCAGCGGGCGGCCGGGCTCGGCATCGTCGCGGTCGGGCAGACGTTCTGCATCCTGGCCGGCTCGCTGGACCTCTCGGTCGCCTACGTCATCAGCCTCACCTCGCTCATCGCCGCCGAGACGATGGCCGGCAGCGACGGCCGGGTCCTGCCGGCCATCCTCGCCGTGCTCGCCGTCTCGGCCGCGATCGGCCTGGTCAACGGCCTGCTGATCACCAAGCTGCGGATCAACGCGTTCATCGCGACGCTCGGCGTCGGGCTACTGATCAAGGGCTATCTGGAGCAGGGGTACGCCGGCCCCGCCGGCGCGGTGCCGGTCTCCTTCCAGCACCTCGGCTACGACCGCATCGGGCCGGTCCCGGTCGCGTTCGTGCTGTTCGTCGGCGTCGCGGCGGTGGCGTGGCTGATGATCAACCGCAGCCGGTACGGCCACCACCTGATCGCCACGGGCGGCGACCTCGACGTGGCCCGGCTCTCCGGCGTCCGCACCGACCTGGTGCTGATCCGTACCCACGTGATCTGTTCGATCTGTGCCGGCATCGCCGGGCTCTACCTGGCCAGCCGCCTCGGCGCGGGCGCACCCCGGGTCGGCGCCGAGGGCGGCTACGACCTCGAGTCGATCGCCGCCGTGGTGCTCGGCGGCACCGTGCTGGCCGGTGGCAAGGGCGGCGTGGCCGGCACCGTCGGCGGCGTGCTGCTGCTCGCGGTCATCGACGGCATCTTCAACCAGCTCGCCGTCGACCCGTTCTTCAAGCAGGTCGTCCGCGGCGTCGTGATCGTCGCGGCGGTCGCGATCTACGCGCTGCGCCTGCGCGGAAAGGCGGCGCGATGACTCAGACGGTCGCACCCTCCGGGCCCGCCGCCCTCGGTCAGGCCCGCCGCGGTCGGTGGGGTGCGGGCAGCATCCTGCCGGTCCTGGTGATCCTCGCGCTGCTGCTGGTCGCGATCGCGATCCGGCAACCCGACTTCTACGACCCCCCGGCCCTGCTCGCGTTCCTGAAGCGGGCCGCGCCGCTGGTCATCCTCGCCGCGGGGCAGTACTTCGTGATCGTCGCCGGCGACTTCGACCTGTCGGTCGGCTCGCTCGTCACCGCCGAGGTGGTGATCGCGGCCCGCCTGATCGACGGTGACCCGGCCGCGACCTGGCCGGTGATCGCCGTGGTGCTCGGCTTCGGCCTGCTGGTCGGGCTGGTCAACGGCCTGGTCAGCACGCTGCTCCTGGTGCCGTCGTTCATCACCACGCTCGGCATGTACCTGATCCTGGTCGGCGCGGTCTACACGTGGACGGGCGGCTCGCCGCGCGGCGCGCTCTCCGAGGAGTTCCGGATGTTCGGCCGGCGCGGCATCGAGGGCGTGCCCTGGCTGGGCGAGATCCCGTACGCCGTGCTGATCCTGCTGGTCCTGGCCGTGCTGGCGGTCCTGGCGATGCGCTCGGACTTCGGCAAGGTGCTGCTCGCCGTCGGCGACAACCCGCGCGCGGCCCGCCTCGCCGGTGGTCGCGTCGCCGGCGTCCGCACGATCGCGTTCGTGATCAGCGGCTGCTGCGCGGCGGTGGCCGCCGTCCTGCTGGGCGGGTTCGGCGGGGTGAGCTTCCAGGTCGGCGTCGGGCTGGAGTTCACCGCGATCACGGCGGTCGTGCTCGGCGGCGTCGTGCTCGGCGGCGGCCGCGGCTCGGTCGTCGGCGCGATGCTCGGCGCGCTCACCCTGCAGGCCTTGTTGACCCTGCTCAACCTGCTCGGCGTCGCGGGCGCTCTGGCGTCCGCGGTGCAGGGCCTGATCATCCTCGCTGCCGTGGCCATCGGCGGGCTACGGGCACGCACCTGAACCGCACCGACCCCTGAGGAGGAGAGTTGCGAAAGAGAACAGGTAGCGCCCTGGCCGTCGTCGCTGGCACGGCCCTGGTCCTGGCCGCCGGCTGTGCGAGCGACGTGCCGGCCGCCAACCCCAGCGCGAGCGGCTCGGCGGAGGCCGGCGCCGGCACCGGTGAGACGTCGTCGTTCTTCGTACAGGCCGACTACGACAACGAGATGGCCCTGCGGACGGCGACCGCGACCGGCCCGGGCGACAAGCCCTGGGAGCAGGCGCTCAACCCGACGAACGCGGACACCGCGAAATACAAGAAGGCCGGACCGTACAACCTGTGCTTCTCGAACGCCGGCGTCGGCAACCCCTGGCGGCAGGTCGGCTTCAAGAACATGCAGGCCGAGGTGAAGCTGCACCCGGAGATCAAGACGTTCCAGGTGACCGACGCGGAGAGCAAGGACGACAAGCAGATCTCCGACATCACCGACCTGCTCGGCAAGGGCTGTGACGCGCTGATCGTGTCGCCCAACACGACCGCGACGCTGACCCCGGCCGTCGAGCAGGCGTGCGCGAAGGTGCCGGTCATCGTCTTCGACCGCGGCGTCAACACCAAGTGCCCGGTCACGTTCATCAACCCCATCGGCGGGTACGCGTTCGGCGCGGCCGGCGCCGAGTTCCTGACCGAGAAGGTCAAGCCGGGCGGCAACGTGCTGGCGCTGCGCATCCTGCCGGGCGTCGACGTGCTCGAGGCCCGCTGGGGAGCGGCCAAGGTGGCCTTCGACAAGTCGCAGCTCAAGGTCGTGGGCGTCGAGTTCACCGACGGCGACGCGGCGAAGACGAAGACCATCGTGTCCAACTACCTGCAGCGGTACGGCACGATCGACGGCATCTGGATGGACGCGGGCGCCACGGCCGTCGCGGCCGCGGAGGCGTTCGAGGACGCCGGTAAGCCGTTCCCGGCCATCGTCGGCGAGGACCAGCAGGACTTCCTGCGGATGTGGCAGGACCGCAAGCTGACGGCGGTCGCGCCGACCTATCCGACGTACCAGTGGCGTACACCCGTGATCGCCGCCTTGAAGATCCTCAAGGGCGAGCCCGTCCCGAACCCGTGGAAGCTGCCGCAGCCGACGATCACGGACGCGAACCTCGCCCAGTACGTGGACCCGAGCATGCCCCCGCTGCACTACGCGATGTGCGGCTGCAGCGACCTGCCCGGCTACCCGGGCAACTGGGGCGGTAAGTAGACCGTGTTCGAGATCGGTGCCAACCCCTGGATCTGGACGTCCCCGGTCACCGACGACGCGCTGGCGACGCTCGTGCCACGCATCGCCGCCTGGGGCTTCGACGCGATCGAGATCCCGGTGGAGAACCCCGGCGACTGGTCGGCGCCGCGCACGCGCGACCTGCTGGCCGACCACGGCCTGACCGCCGCCGCGGTTCTCTCGGTCACGCCGCCGGGCCGTGACCTGGTCAACACCGATCGGGCGACGGTACGCGCGACCCAGGACTACCTATGCTCCCTTGTGGACGCGGCGGTGGTCCTGGGCGCGCCCAGCGTCTGCGGCCCGGCGTACGCCTCGGTCGGCCGGGTCTGGCGGATGCTGCCGGCGGAACGGGCGGCCTGCTACGCGTCGTTGCGGGCCGCGCTCGCGCCCGTGGCCGACTACGCCGGCACGCGCGGGGTCCGGATCGGCCTGGAGGCGCTCAACCGCTACGAGACGTCGGTGGTCAACACGGTGGCGCAGACGCTGGAGGCGATCGACGGGCTGCCGCGCAGCGTCGGCATCATGCTCGACAGCTACCACATGAACATCGAGGAGTCCGACCCGTACGCGGCGGTGACCGCCGCCGGCCCGCGCCTGGTGCACGTGCAGGTGAGCGGCAGCGACCGCGGCGCGCCCGGCGACGACCACATCGACTGGCCGCGCTGGCTGCGTGCGCTGGCGGACACCGGCTACCGGGGCCCGATCTGCATCGAGTCGTTCACGGGCGAGAACGAGTCGATCGCGGTGGCCGCGTCGATCTGGCGCCCGTTCGCCGAATCCCAGGATGCCCTGGCCACCAACGGTCTCCGCTACCTCCGCACGGTCTGCGCCGGGCTCGCGTAACGCTCGGCCACGATCGCCGGCTGCTCCAGCACCCGGCCGGCCGCCACGTTCGCCGCCAGGCGGAGGTAGCCCGCGTGCGTCCAGGCCAGGGGCGTCGCCGAGAACGTCGGCGTGCCCGGTTTGAAGCCCGCGGTGCCGGCCGGCGGCTGGTCGTCCCAGACCTGCTCCGGCAGCATCGCGCCCGGGCCGGCCGCGTCCGCCATGGCGTCGATCTGCCGGCGGGCGGCGCCGACCTGCCCTGCGGCGATCTGGTACTCACCGCGCTCGCCGTTGAGCAGCGGCCACGCCCGGCCTCGGGTGATCCGGGAGCCGTCGGGGAGCCCGAACTCCCACTGGCTCCCGTCGACCTTCTCGCCGTACCCGTCGAACGAGGCGCGGTGGTAGTAACGCCCGGTCTTGAGCTGCGCGTCGATCACGCCGAGGGTGTTGACCACCGCCGGGTCGTCGGGCGGGAGCACACCGAGGCGCACGAGGTCGAGGAAGCTGGGGTCGACGACCCGCCGCTGGTCGACGTCTGCCGGGCCACTGTCGCCGATGGTGTAGGTCGTGCCCGCGTTCGGGTTGCCGTCCTTGGTGAGCCGCAGGAAGTAGGGGCCCGCGGAGTACGGGCCGGTCGTGGTGACCGTCCACGACTTGACCCGGGCCTGCCAGTCGTCCGCCGTTGCCAGATAGCGCGCGGCCGACGCGCTGTCGCCGTTGGCCTTCGCCATGTCGGCGGCGCAGACCAGGCCGGCGATCTCGGCGGCGATCGTCGCGGGCGAGTAGCCCGACTGGTTCTCCCAGCGGTCCTGCGGTGACCACGGCGCCCGGTTGCCGTCCTGTTCGAAGGAGAGCAGGAAGTCCGCCGCCTTCTTGACCTGCGACCACCGGTCCGTGCGGCCCAGCTGGTGCGCGAGCACGATCGGCAGGGCGACCTCGTCGAGCTGCAGGCCGGTCCACACCGGGGTGCCGTCGACCCGCGAGTTCTGCGGGAACGAGCCGTCCGGCTTCTGCTGCACGTCGAAGAGGTAGTCGAGCGACCGGTTGGCGCCGGCGGTGTCGCCGGCCGCGATCAGCGCGGTCGCGATCTGGTAGAGGTCACGCGACCACACCAGGTGGTACGGGCCGGACGGGTCGTCCTTTCCCCAGATCCACGGCATCGACGGCGAGGCGACGTACGCGCCGCGGTGGGTCTTGTCCTCGCTGGCGGCGAGCACCATGACGGAGACGTCGTAGAGGGTCCGCTGGTCGCGGCCCCGCAACGAGTCGGGGGTGCGCTTGCCCGCGCGCAGGTAGTCGTGCCAGCCCCGGGCGTACGCCGCCGCGGCGCGGCCGTATCCGGCGCGCAGGGAGGCGTCCGCCGTCGCGCCCGCCGCGCTCGGGTTGCCGCCGAAGGAGATCGCCAGGGTCGCGTGCTGCCGCCCGTGTGACCCGGTCAACCCGGTGTTCGCGGTCTGCACGAGGTTGCCGGCGCCGGCCTCGTCGTAGCGGCCGTCGAGCCGGCCGTCGGCGAGGAGGTCGGTCCAGCCGTCGCTGGTGCCGCGGAAGCCGTTGGACGTGGCCGTGAACGGCGGGTCGGCGGCGAACGCGCTCGCGCTCGTCGCGTCGCTGGCGACCAGGGTCCGGTCGACGGTGCGGCCCGTGTCGTCGCCGCGGGAGTTGGACAGCGCCGGGTCGTAGACCGCGTAGAGCGCGTGCGAACGCGACGCCGTGAACCGCACGTCCACGAGCACGCTGGCCCGGGCCGGGTCGGTGGTGTAGTCGGCGGTGAGCCGCCAGCCGTGCCCGTCGAACACCTGGCGGTACGACAGGCTGCGCGGGTCGGTCTGGACGGTCCTGGCCGCCTTGGCCCGGACGGCGTGCCCGCGCCCGTCGGCGACGACGAAGTCGAGCGTGCGCGCGCTCGGCGTGCTGAGGTCCGGGTAGTAGAGCTCCCCGAGCCCGCCCTCCTTCTGCACGGTCAGCCAGACCTTGCTGCCCAGCGTGGTCGACGTGCCGAAGCCGGACTTGTCGGCCGGCAGGAACTGTTCGTCGACCCCGGGGGCGCCGGGCGCCGCCGTGGCGGCGACCGCCGGCACCGCGGAGGTGGCGACCAGCGCCAGCCCCGCCACCGTCGTGACGACCATCCGAATCCCGATCATGGGCCCACCGCCTTCGCCGCGGACGTTGATACCCATCTCTGGTGCGGCTAACCGCACCACGGTCGGGCGGCTGGCCGGATGGAGCAGCGCGGCCCGTCCGACCAGGCTGGAGGGCATGAAGAAGGTGCTGGCGGTTATCGGGATCGGGTTGGGGATCTATCTGATCGGGCGGGCGGCGGTCGAGCCGTTCGTCATCGACTTCAACGACCCCTCGACGTATCAGGCCGACTGGGGTGGGCCCAGCCTCGCCGGGGTGCTGGCCGTCCACTGTGGGCCGGGCGTCATCGCATTGATCATCTTCGCCACGTTGCTGGCTCGGCGGCAGGCCAGGAAAAACGCTGTCACCGGTTGACCCAACCGTGGGAGGGTGGCCGGGTGGCGGCGGAACCCCTCGACATCGCCTGCGACGAGTCCGGCTATGAGGGCCAGCAGCTCGTCTCGTCCCCGACCACGGTCTTCGCGCACGGCAGCGTCCACCTGACCTGGGAGGCCGCCGCCGACTGCATGGCCGAGCTGCGGGCACGGATCCGCTCGCCGGCCACCGAGTACAAGGCCAACCATCTCCTCCGTGAGAAGCACCGCGCCGTCCTGGTCTGGTTGCTCGGCCCGGACGGCCCGGTGCACGGCCGGGCCCACGTCCTGCTCGTCGACAAGCCGCGGTTCCTGCTGCGCCAGGTGCTCGGCCAGCTGATCGACGCACCCGAGCGGGCCGCGACCCTGCCGGTCACCGACGAGCCGCGCTGGCGCCGCTTCCTGGTGGCGGGCAACGCCCTGCTGCGCACCCGGGAGCCCCTCGACCCGACCGCCGCCGACGCGCTGTTCTGGTCGATCGACGACCTGCGCCGCACCGGCGTCCCGCCGGCTGCCGACGAGACGCTGGCCCTGCTCGCCAAGAGCCGCGCCCGGGCCGACGATTTTCTCGAGCGCCGCCGCAGCGATCCGCCGGCGTTCGCGCCCGTCGACCTGCTGGCGCCCGCGATCGTGCACACGGTCGGCCACTGGGGGCGGGTGCGGATCACCCACGACTTCCAGAGCACGCTCACCCCGGCGCGGGTCGCCTGGCTGACGGCCGCCGCGCCCGACCTGGTCGGGTTCACGCTGGTCGACTCCAACGACGACCCCAGGGTCCAGGTCGCCGACATCGTCGCGGGCACGGTCCGGGTGATCGCCGGTCGCGCCGACCCAGAGCTGACGGAGCTGGCCGCGGCCTACGTCTAGCGCGCGGCCGCGGCGGCGCGGGCCATCGCGCCCTTGTAGATCGGGCCCTCCACGTAGCGGCGGGGCAGCGCCGCCAAGGTCGCCCGCAGGGCGCGCACCGACAGGCCCGCGGTGAAACCCTCGACCGGCAGGCCGAACCCGCCGTACAGGCGCCGCGCCCAGGTCGGCAGCAGGCCGAGGGCGGTCGAGGCGACGCCGAGGTAGAGCAGCCGCGGCCCGCCCAGCTCGAGGCCGAGCCGCACCGCGGGGTTGAGCTTCCACGGCACCGGCGGCGCCGTGAGGAAGACCAGGGCCTCGGCCGAGTCGCGGGTCACCCGCAGCTGCGGCTGCATCGCCTCGTAGTAGGCCTCGACCTCGGCCGCCGACCCGGGCACGGACGCCGGGTCCAGGCCCGCCAGCGCGGCGACCCGGCGCTGCTCGTCGTAGTACGTGTCGACCTCGGCGTCCGTCAGCGGCACCCCGGCCTGGCGGGCGGTCGTGATGAACGACTCGACCTCGGCGACGTGCACCCAGCGCAGCAGCTCCGGCTCGTCGATCCGGAACACCTCGCCGGTGAACGGGTCCCGCGCGGTCATCCGGGCGTGCAGCGCGCGCAGCCGGCGGCCGGCCTCCTGCGCCTCGGCGGTGGTTCCGTACACGGCGGTCGCGACGTAGATCGAGGTGCGCACCAGCCGGCCCCACGGGTCGGCCTTGTAGTGCGAGTTCTGCGCCACCCCGGCCATCGCCCGGGGATGCAGTGCCTGCAGGTAGAGCGACCGCAGTCCGCCGACGAACAGGATGGGCTCGGCGTGCACCCGCCAGGTCACCGTGCCAGGCCCGAACAACCCCAGATCCGCCATGTGGCCAAGCCTGCCACGGGAGCTTTCAGTCGTCGGCCTTGCGGGCGAGGCATGCCGGGCAAAGGCCCCAGAACGTCACTTCGGCCTCGTCGACCACGAAGCCGTGTGTGCCGGTCGGGTCGAGGCAGGGTGCCGAACCGTGCACGCAGTCGACGTCGTCGATCGCGCCGCAGGCCCGGCAGACCACGTGGTGGTGGTTGTCGCCGGTGCGCGCCTCGAACCGCGCCGGGCTGCCGGCCGGCTCGATCCGCCGGGCCAGGCCGGCCCGGGAGAGCGCGCCGAGGACGTCGTACACCGCCTGCGTGGACACCGAGTCGAGCCGCGCGCGCACCGCCGTGGCGATCTCGTCGACCTCGAGGTGACCGCCGCCGGCCAACACGTCGAGCACGGCGAGCCGCGGCCGCGTCACCCGCATGCCACGGGATCGCAGCAGGCCCGCGCCACGCTCCTCCGCCGACTCCGACATGCCGCAATGGAAGCACGCAACCTGGAAACGTTCAAGATACGACGAGTTCAGCCGCATTTCGATCAAGCGATGAACCGAAGCGCGTCCGCCTCACGTGTCCCGTTCGTAAGGACTGTTCAGCGCCGTACGCTGACATCGCAATCCTCAGGAGGCCGCATGCTGAACAACATTCTGGGCATACCGGCCCATCCCCTGATCATCCACGCGGCCGTGGTGTTCATCCCCCTGCTGTGCCTCGGCGCGGTCGTGTACGCGGTGGTCCCGCGCTTCCGCGGCAAGATCGGGTGGGCGGTCCTGGCCCTCGCGGTGATCTCCCCCATCGCCGCCTGGTTCGCCAAGGCGTCCGGCGAGAACCTGCGCGACCGCCTGGTCGCCGCCGGCTTCTCCCAGGAGATCCTCGACAAGGTCAACCAGCACCAGAGCTACGGCGACAAGACCTGGTGGTTCACGCTCGCCCTGGGCGTCGTGACGTTGCTCATGCTGTTCATCACGAGCGGCAGCCGGCGGGCGCCGCACTTCCCGATCGGGGTCACCCTGGCGCTCAGCGTCGTGGTCATCGCGCTGGCCGTCGTGACCGCGATCTACGTCTTCCTCACCGGCGACAGCGGCGCACACGCCGTCTGGGAAGGCGCCGTCCCCTAGCTGGAACTAGAAGAGCACCCGCGAGCAGAGCAGGCAGGACAGCACGACCATCACGGCGGCGGCGACCAGGCCGACGCCGTAGGTGAGCGTCCGGGCGTCCTTCTCCTGCGCCTCGATCTTGTCGATGTCCTGCGGCGCGAGCTGGCGGGGTGGTGGCGGCTGCAGATAGGTGGGCGGCCGCCACCCTGCCGGCGGCTGCTGCGTGGGCGGCGGACCCGCGTAGCCCGTCGGGGGCACGGCCTCCCCGGTGCGCTCCGGTGCGGGCGGTTCGCTGCCCGGTCCGGGACGCTGCCAGGAGGCGTCGTCGTACGTCACGCCGAACGACGCTACCGAACGCGCGGGTACGCTGCGTGCGTGAACCGCGTGGAACCGCCCGTCGCAGCAGATGACGACCGTCCCGTCGACCTCAGCGGCGACGAGTCCGTCCTCCCCGAGCAGACGTCGGACGACACCGACCGGGGCTGGGGTGAGCGATCCGACACCAACGACGATCGCCTCTGGGAAGACCGGCCCCCGCACTGGGGTTGATGTTGTCGCTGGACGAAGCCGCGTCCGATGCCGCACTATTAGCACTCGGATAGGCTGAGTGCCAAGACTCGCAAGATCCGGAGGAAGCCGTGCCGACCTACCAGTACGCCTGCACCGAGTGCGGACACAACCTCGAGGCGGTCCAGTCGTTCGCCGACGAGCCGCTGACCGTGTGCCCGGAGTGCGAGGGTCGCCTGCGTAAGGTCTTCAACTCCGTCGGCGTCGTCTTCAAGGGCTCCGGCTTCTACCGCACCGACTCGCGCAACGGCGCCACGGGCGGCGACACCAAGGTCAAGTCCGAGGCGAAGACCGAGACCAAGACCGAGTCGAAGACCGAGTCCAAGCCGAAGGCCGAGCCGGCCAAGGCCGCGAGCACGACGCCTTCCGCTTCCTCCTAGAGCCTCGTCAGACCGGTCGCCGGGGTGATCACCCCGGTCACGCGCTGGTCGTGTGCCGCCTCCGGCACCCGGTCGACCAGCTCCCCGTCGTGCAGCAGCGCGACCACCGGCACACCGGCGGGCACCCGGGCCAGCGCCCGGTCGTACGAGCCGCCGCCCCGCCCGAGCCGCATCCCCCTCCGGTCGACGGCCAGCGCCGGCGCCACGATCAGCTCGGCGCCGGCCACGGCGCCGACTCCCAGCCGCTCGCCGGGCGGCTCCCGCAGCCCACGCCCCGCCGGCACCAGCGTGCCCGCGTAGCGGGCCCAGTCCAGGTCGTTGTCGGGCCGGAGCACGGGCAACAGCAGCTCGGCCGGCCCCGGCAGCGCCTCCCACAGCGCCGCCGCCAGCTCGGCACCGCCCGGCTCGCTGCCGACCGGCACGTATGCGCAGACCACCCGCGGCGTCCCCGCCCGAACCAGCTCGGTGAGCACCGCGGTCAATGCCGCGGCGTTCGCCGCCAACGTCTGCGGGGTCAGCGACCGGCGTTCCGCGAGCACCGCTGCCCGCATGTCAGCCTTCGTCGACCCACTATGCGATAAATCCGGCACGCAACACTCCCGACCCTCAGCCGGTTAGACCCTCGACGGACACACCGCTGCCGAGCATTGCAGGCTGAAGGGGGAGTTGTGACGCTGCGCGGGCGGCTGACCGCCGCGTTCCTCGCCGTCGTGTTGGGACCGGTGCTGCTCGGCGCCATGTTCGTCGGTGGGACGGTCGCCGCGGTCGGCCGGGACCGGGCCGCCGACCGGCTGGGCGTCGCGGCCACCGCGGTGCGCAGCTCGGTCAGCTCCCTCTGCCAGCAGCTCCAGGCCGCGGCCGACGCGGTCGCCGTCACCACGGACCCGGTCCGGCAGACCGACGTGGCCAGCCAGGTGGTGGCCCGCGGGCTCGCCTCCGGCGTCGTGGTCGAGCGCGCGGACGGCGTACCCACCCTGCGCACTCCCGGGTCCCCGGAACGCCCGTGGGCGGACTGCGCGCAACCCACCGCGGAGCCGGGCCCGTTCGTCGGCCTGGCCGTCCGGATCGAGGCCCGCGACGCGGCCGGCGCGCCGCTCGGCTCGGTCTGGGCCACCCACGACCTCGACGCCACCACCGTCGGCCGGCTCGCCGGCGCGACCGGCACCGCGGTCACCCTGCTCGGCGGCTCCCCGCCGGTCGCCGTGCACAGCACCGAGTCGCCGGGCACACTGCCGGCGGTGCTCGCGGCCGCCGCCGGGATGAGCGGTGACGCGCTCGGCGAGACGACCGACGGCCGGGTGGTCCGACGGGTCGCACCGGCGCCGGGCCAGCCGCTCCCCCTCGTGCTGTCGGTGCCGACCGGCCAGCTCCAGGGCCTCTACGCGCTGCTCGTCTGCGCCGTCGTGCTCGCCGCCCTGTTCGCGGTCTGTGCCGCCTGGTGGCTGGCCCGGTCGACCACCCGGCCGCTGGCCGAACTCGCGGGCGCGGCCGACCGGGCCGCCGGTGGAGACCTGGCGGCCCGGGTGCCGGTGCGCGGGCAGGACGAGGTCGGGCGGCTGTCGGTCGCGTTCAACCGGATGACCCGGGAGACACAGGCGTACGTGCGGGCGCTGACCACCAGCCGGGACCAGCTCCGCGGGCACCTGGCCGTGCTGGGCGACACCCTGTCCAGCACCCACGACCTGCCGCGGATCCTCGAGGTGATCCTGGAGACGGCCCGGGCGGCGACCGGCGCCAGCGGCGGGGTGGTGCTGCTGCTCGACGCGGCCACCGGCACGCTGGTCGGCCAGTGCGGGCTCGGCGTCGAGGCGGCCGGCCGGGTGCCGCTCGGCGCCGGGCTCCTCGGCGGGGTCGCCGCGACCGGGGTGCCGCGCCGCGGCCGGGTGGAGCGCGACGGGCCGCCGCTGTCGCCGTTCGAGCCGGCCTGCCGGACGTACGTCGCCGTGCCGTTCAACGTCGCCGGGCCGCCGACCGAGCCGGTGCCGGGTGTGCAGCCGCTCGAGCCGCCGACGGCGTCGGGCGTGCTCGCGCTCTACGACCGGCTGGGCAACGACGAGTTCGACGACGCCGACGTCATCACCTTGCGGACCTTCGCCGGCCAGGCCGCGGTCGCCGTCGACAACGTACGCGTGCACCAGGAGGCACAGCGGCTCTCCCTGACGGACCCGCTCACCGGGCTGTGGAACTACCGATACCTGCGGGAGTCGATCCGGCGTGAGGTCGAGCGGGCCAGCCGGTTCGGCCGCATGCTCGCGGTGCTCGCCCTCGACCTCGACCGGTTCAAGGAGGTCAACGACACGCACGGGCACGCCGCCGGCGACGCGGTGCTGGTCGAGTTCGCCCGCCGGATCCGCGGCGTGGTGCGCGAGGTCGACCTGGCGTTCCGGCAGGGCGGCGAGGAGTTCGTCGTGCTGCTGCCGGAGACCGACGCCGAAGGCGCCGCCATCGTCGCGCGCCGGCTGGGCTCCGCGGTCCGCGACGAGACGTTCGACCTCGACGACGCGGACGGCATCGCGGTGACGGTCTCCATTGGAATCGCGGTGTTCCCGAGCCACGCGGCCACGGCGCAAGCCGTGCTCGACGCGGCCGACGACGCGCTCTACGCCGCGAAGGCGGCCGGCCGCGACGGCTTCCGGGTGGCGCCCGGCGGTGAGCCGGTGATGGCCGAGATCCCGGTCGCCGCGGCCGCCGTGACACCGGCCGACAACCAGCCTCGGGCGGGGGGTTCAGGTCTTGATCTGCGCCGTCCGGCGGAACAGTCGCAGGCCGGCGGTTCGAAGCCGATCCGACCTGCTGGCGGCGCGTCAAGCGGGACGCAGCCACCGCGACAGACGAGGGGCGGATAGTCTCGCGGAATGTCGGACGAGCCAGCGACCTCACGACCGCCATCCCCTTCGACCGCTCCGCGCCGGCGCGCGGTCAAGGCGGTCATTCCCGCCGCCGGTCTCGCCACCCGGTTCCTGCCCGCGACGAAGGCCGTACCCAAAGAGCTGTTGCCCGTCGTGGACCGGCCGGTCCTGCAGTACATCGTCGAGGAGGCGGCCGCCGCGGGCATCACCGACATCCTGTTGGTGACCGGCCGCGGCAAGACCTCCATGGTCGACCACTTCGACCGCCAGCCCTATCTGGAGAGCCGGCTCGAGGAGAAGGGCGACGCGGAGCGGCTCGCGGCCGTGCGCCGGCCCGCCGAGCTGGCCGAGATCTACACCTGCCGGCAGGGCGAGCCGCTCGGCCTCGGGCACGCGGTCGGCATGGGTGACTCACACGTCGGCGCAGAGCCGTTCGCGGTGCTGCTCGGTGACGAGTTCGTCGACGAGTCCGAGCCGCTGCTGCCGGCGATGCTCGACCTGCAGGCCCAGACCGGCGGCATCGTGCTGGCGTTCCTGGAGGTGCCGCGCGAGGAGGTCAAGCGCTACGGCATCGCGTCGGTCGCACCGGCCGAGGAGGGTCTGGTGCCCGGCGCCGAGGTGGTGCGGGTGACGGGCCTCGTCGAGAAGCCGACGCCGGAGGAGGCGCCGAGCAACCTCGCCGTGCTCGGCCGCTACGTGCTGCCCGGCAAGATCTTCGAGACGCTCCGGCACACCAAGCCCGGCAGCGGCGGCGAGATCCAGCTCACCGACGCGATGCAGACGTTGCTCGACGAGGGCACCCCGGTCCACGGCATCGTCTACCGCGGCACCCGCTACGACACGGGCATGCCGCTGGGCTATTTGCAGGCCGTCGTGCAGATCGCATGCCAGCGTGAGGACCTGGGCCCGGCATTCCGGTCCTGGCTCGAAGAGTTCGTACAAGCGGGAGGAGTCGGCTCATGACACAAACAGCCGACGCGGAGGTGGCCGCCAGAGAGCTGACCTCGCTGGCCGACTATCTCGGCAGCGCGCTGCGACGGCTGCGGGCGCTGCCGCCGCTCGACCTCGAGCTCACCCAGGCGTACGGCAACACGCTGGCGCAGGACGTCCTCGCGCCCCACCCGTTCCCGGCGTTCGACCTGGCCTCGATCGACGGCTACGCGGCTCGCTGGGAGGACGTGTGCACCGCGGGCCGTGGCGCCCCGGTGCGGCTCAACGTGATCGGCGACCTGTCGGCGTCGAGCTGGCGGCCGGTCCGCCTGACCCCGTCGACCTGCTTCTCGGTCGCGGCGGGCGCCCCGCTGCCCGGCGGCGCCGACGTCGTCGTCCCGATCAGCTGGACCGACCAGGGCATGGCGGCGGTCGAGATCTTCCAGCCGCCGAAGCGCGGCTCCGGCCTGCGCCGCGCCGGCGACGAGCTCGCCGCGGGCTCGGTGCTGGCCCGCGCGGGCTCCACGATCACGCCCGCGCTCGTCGCGGCGTTCGCGGCCACCGGCATCGGGCACGTGGTCGTCCGGTCCAGCCCGCGCGTGGTCATCATCGCCACCGGCGACGAGCTGGTCGAGGTCGGCCGGGGCAGCCAGCCGGGCCAGGTGGTCGACGCCAACTCGCACGCGCTGGCGGCCGCGGCGGCGGAGGTCGGCGCCCTGGCGTACCGCGTCGGCATCTGCGACGACGACCCCGAGGGGCTGCGCGCGCTGCTGGAGGACCAGACGCTGCGGGCCGACCTGATCCTGACCACCGGCGGCACGGGCACCGGCCCGGGCGACATGGTGCGGCGCATCCTGTCCCGCCGCGACGGTGGCCGCGCCGGACCCGTGGCATTCACGGAGGTCGCCCTCTACCCTGGCACCACGCTCGGATTCGGCACGGTCGGTGCGGAGGAGGTGCCCGTGGTCTGCCTGCCCGGTGACCCCGGCGCCGCATTGATCGGCTTCGAGGTCCTGGCGCGCCCGGCGATCCAGTTGCTGTCCGGTGCCGAGCCGGTGTTCCGGCCCAGCGTGCGGGCGCATCTGCTCGACACCGTGACCTCGCCGGCCGGCCTGCGCGAGTTCCGCCCGGCCCACGTCGCCGAACGCCGCGGCGGTGGCTACACGGTGCAGCCGCTGCACGGTGGCCCGTACACCCTGTCAGGTCTGATGGAGGCCAACGGCCTGGTCGTGCTCGGCGAGCGGGTGACGGCCGCGGCAGCGGGCTCCACAGTGGATGTGCTGTTGCTGGACAGACGCAAGTGACGCCGTTCGGCGCCGCTCCGGGCTGGCCCGCCGTCCTGCGCGACGGGCCGGTCGTGCTGCGCCCCTACCGCCGCTCGGACGCGGCGGCGTGGTCGGAGGTGCGCCGGGCGAACCGGGCGTGGCTGGCGCCGTGGGAGCCGTCGGCGCCGGGTGACTGGAACGAGCTCAACTCGATCGCGGCCTACCGGTTCGTGCACCGCGACCAGCGCAAGTCCGCGCGGCGGGGCGAGAGCATGCCGTTCGCGATCTGCCTCGAGGACCGGTTCGTCGGCCACATCAACCTGGGCAATGTGGTCCGTCGCGCGTTCTGTTCGGCCTATGTGGGCTACTGGGTCGACGGCCGGGTCGCGGGTCGCGGCGTGACCCCGACAGCGCTGGCGCTGGTGGTCGACCACGCGTTCCGGCACGGCGGCCTGCACCGCATCGAGGTCAACATCCGCCCGGAGAACAAGCCCTCCCGGCGCGTCGTGGAGAAACTGGGTTTCCGCGAAGAGGCGTACCACCCGCGCTACATGCACATCGACGGTGCCTGGCGTGACCACATCGGATACGCGATGACCAGCGAGGAGGTCGCGGCCGAAGGCGGGCTGCTCGCCCGCTGGCACCGCGTCCGCGCCGCAGCATCCTGATCTTGAGTAGGTCGGCGCGTTGCGCCACATTGTTCGGTAGCCGCCCGTAACCTCGAATTACGAACGCACGGCAACCTCATCAATCCGCATGATCGGGTTGTCACTCGTAAGACGGGAGGGGTGAGGGTGCCGACATCGGTGCTCCTCGCCGTCCTCGCCGCGGCCGGGCTGCTCGCTCTGGCGCCGGCCCTGGTCCGCCGGTACGACGCCACCGAGCGATTGGTAGCGGAGAGGGCGTCGTCGACGGCGCGCGTGCTCTCACGCCGACGCCGTCGCCGCACCGTGCCCGGCCGCCGCCCGGTCCGCGGCGCCCGCGCGGTGCTCCCTCCACTGCGCCCGGAAGTCCCGGTCTCGGCGCCACCCGTGTCCGCGCCGCCGGTATCGGCGCCGCCGTCGTCCCGTCGCTCCCCACGCCTGCGGTCGGTGCCACCGGGCGTCATGGCCCGCCAGGTCCGCCGCCGCCCGGTCCGCCGCCACCCGACGGCGGTCTACCGGCGACGCCGCGTCCTCGCGGCCCTGGTCCTGCTCAACCTGGTTGAGCTGGTCGGGGTCTTCCTGGTCGGCCCGGGCTTCTGGGTGAGCGTCGCGGTGACGGGCACGCTGCTGCTCGTCTACCTGGGGCACCTGCGCAGCCGGGCGCTGGCGGAGCGAGCCCGGCGCCGGCGGATGGCCCGCCGCGCGGCGTGGCTGGCGGCCCGGCAGGCGGAGGTCCGGGCGGAGCAGGCCCGGCGGGCCGAGGCCCGGCGGGAGCAGCAGCGCCGCCTGGCCGCACAACGCGAGGCGGTCCGGCGGGCGGCGATGGGCCTGGACCGGCCGGCGGACCTGCCGCCGGCGGCTACGGGGTCGGTCTCCTACCGCCGGGCGGGCGGGTTGCGGGGCCGCCCATACGAGACGCGGCGAAGCAACACGGCCTAGCGCGGACGGCGACGGATGTCGCCGGGTGGCGGACGCCGCCGCGCGGCACATGTTCGCGGGACGAGACCCGGCGGAGCAACGCGACCTGGCGCCAGTCGAGACGTCGTCCGGGTGTCGCCCTGTGGTGGACGCCGCCAGGCAGCCTGCCGCGCCCCGAACGAGACAAGCGGAGCAACACGACCAAGCGCGAGCCGAGACGAAGTCCGAGCGTCCCCCCGATGGTGGACGCCGCCAGGCAGCCTGCCGCGCCCCAGACGAGGCCGGCGGAGCAACAACGCGAGCCGAGACGGAGGCCAGTCGTCGTCGGTGGCGGACCCGCCAAGCCACGTGTGGGGTCGCCAGCCGAGACCCGGCCGAAGCAACACCGCCCAGCGCGACGCGAGACGCACGCCACGCCTCGCCCGGCAGCGACAGCGGGCCTAAGGGTTGCTTGGGCGAGATTGCGGGCGCAACACGGCCAAGCGCGACCAGAACGCATGCCACGCCTCTCCCGACGGCGAGGCCGCCAACCGACCGAAGGATTTGCCCGGCCGACACTCGACGAGAGCAGCACGGCCCACGGCGACGCGGAACGCACGCCGCACCCCGGGCGGCGATCCCGCAGCCGACCTACGGATCCGACCGACTGACCCGGCCGAGTCAACACAGCCCAGAGCGAACCAGGACACGCCGCACCTCTCCCGGGCGGCGATCCCGCCGGCCGGCCTACAGAAGCGCCGGCCAAGACCCGGCCGATCCAACAAAGCCGAAGGCGACCCACGACAAAGCCACACATCGCCCGACGGCGACCCCACCAGCCGGCCTACGAAGCCAACGGCCTAGACCCGGCCGAACCAACACGGCCCAGGACGACCACGACACACGCCACATCGCCCGCGGCGACGACGCGGCCAACCGGCCCATGGAGCCGCCCGGACCAGACCCACCGCGCAAACGCGACCTAGTGCGCGCCGCGATGGACCCCAGGCGTCGCTCAATGGCGAACGACGCGAGGCTGCGCGTGGGAACGCCCGGACGAGACCCTGGCGGAGCAACACAGCCGAGTGCGGGCCCGGACGGAAGCCCGGTGATGGACGCCGCCCGGCGGCGAGTGCGACCGTCGCCGGCGGGCTGATCATCGGACCGCGCTCGGGGGTGCCGGTTCGCTGTCCGGTGGTGGTACCTGTTAGCCTTATCGCCGGTTCGCTGGACCTGTTCGGTCCGGCGGCGGGGCTGTGGCGCAGACCGGTAGCGCACCTCGTTCGCATCGAGGGGGTCAGGGGTTCAAATCCCCTCAGCTCCACCATTGAGCAATTTGCGATATGCAATTCGCTAGTTTATTCAGAGCAGCGTCAGTTGTTCTGGCTCGGGCGGTTGCTCGGGCAACTGCCGCGATTCGAAATTGTCCTGGCGGTCAAGGCCGTGGTGCCTCGCTGCTTGGCGGACTCGGGCCGTGATCTCGCGCTGGTATTCCTTCGGTAGGTACGAGCTACCGCGGTACAGCGCCCGATAGCGTGGCACCAGGTTTGGGAACTCGCGGCCCAGCCATTTCGCGTACCACTCCCGGGTGCCGGGGCGTAGGTGCAGGGCGATGCCCGTCACGCCCGCCGCGCCCGCTTCCGCGGCCGCCGCGACGGTCGCCTCGATCGACTCCTCGGTGTCCGTCAGGCCCGGCAGGATCGGGGCCACCAGGACGCCCACCGAGAAGCCCGCGTCCGTCAGCCGGCGCACCGCGTCGAGGCGGCGGCGTGGCGACGGTGTGCCGGGCTCGACCCGACGCCACATCTCCTCGTCGACGAAGCCGACCGAGAACGACAGACCCACCGACGTCACCGACGCGGCCTCCAGGAGCAACGGCAGGTCGCGGAGGATCAGCGTGCCCTTGGTCAGGATCGAGAACGGGTTGGCGAAGTCGCGCAGCGCCGACAGGATCTGCGGCATCAGGCGGTAGCGGCCCTCGGCCCGCTGGTAGACGTCGACGTTGGTGCCCATCGCGATGTGCTCACCGCGCCAGCGGCGGGCCGAGAGCTCCTTGCGGACCAGGTCGCCCGCGTTGACCTTCACGATGATCTTGCTGTCGAAGTCGTGGCCCGGGTCCAGGTCGAGGTACGTGTGCGTGTTGCGGGCGAAGCAGTTGTGGCTCACCACCCCGTTGGCGATGAAGTCGCCCGTGCCCGTGGTGATGTCGTAGAGCGGCAGCTCGACACCCAACGGCTCGACCTTCACGACGTCCAGCGGCACGTTGGACTTGAGCGCCAGGCCCTCGATGGAGCGCTTGGACGTCGCCGCCGGGTCGGTGAGGTGGAGGAAGCGCAGCCGGGCCGCCAGGCCGCCGACGATGCGGACATACCAGCCCCGCGCGCCGCCGCCCGTCCGCCGCACCACGAAGTCGAAGCCCAGCGACCGCAGTGCCGAGGCCGCCTCGTCGATCGTCTCCCGGTCGATGCTGCCGATCCGCAGCGTCGTGCCGTCGTGCGAGCCCGAAGCGTCGAAGACCCCAGCCAGGAAGCCCTTGCGCCAGTCGTCGGAGGCGGAGGCGGACGGCGGGGCCGCGATCCGGCCGGCCGCGGCCAGCCGAGCCACCGACGGCGGCGCCTCGGCGAGGTAGCGCCCGGTGCGGTGCAGCGGCTCCCGGTCGGTGACGCTCACGTCACCCCGGCTCATCCCGCACAGGTAGCCTGCCCGGTAGTCGGCCGTGTCGGCCGGTGCCGGCGCGAACCGGCCCACGCCCATCAGCTTGTTGCCGCTGGTCAGGTGCGGTCGCTGGTCGGCACCGCCCATCGCACCCGTGACGTGCTTCCACCCGCGCTCGGTGAGGAACCGGTGATCGCCGCTGGCCACCAGCTCGGTGCCGTCGGCGAGGGTCACGCGGTATGCCGGCTTCGTCGTCTGCCAGTGCGCCAGCACCTCGGTGACGACGTAGCGCCGATAGGTGCCGGACCGGACAGTCCCGTAGATCCGGTCTCCCACCCGCAGGTCACGCAGCGGACGGGTGCGCCCGTCGGCCAGCAGGATCGGGGTGTCACCGGCCAGGCAGTAGGTGCAGGCATGACTGCAGCCCCGATAGGGGTTGATCGTCCAGTCGAAGCCCATCCGCGAGTTGCCGGGCACCTTGTTGATGATCGACTTTGCGCGTACCTCGTAGAAGGTCATGCCGGCGAAGCCCGGCGTGTCGAAGGTGCGGGCTACTGCGCCGGGCAGCGCCAGCGGCAGGGGTGGTGTCGCCGGCGCCGCCCGGTCAGGGACGACCGAGGCGGGGAGAGCCGACAGGTTGTCCCAACGCATTACCCGATTCGAACACGTGTACGAGCAAGATTGCAAGCTCCCAGCTCACACATGCGAACAGGGCGCCCCGCGCGTAGGCGGGACGCCCTGTTCGAAGGGGTTGAACTCAGTGCTCGTGGGCTGCGTGCTCGGCGAGCTGCTTGCGTACGTCGTCCATGTCCAGCGCACGGACCTGGGAGATCAGCGACTCCACCGCGGACTCGGGCAGCGCGCCCGGCTGCGCGAAGACGATCACGCCGTCGCGGAGCGCCATCAGGGTCGGGATGGAGCGGATGTCGTAGCGGGCGGCCAGCTCGACCTGGTCCTCCGTGTCGACCTTGCCGAACACGATGTCCTCGTGCTTCTCGCTGGCCCGGTCGTACACGGGCGCGAAGCGCAGACACGGACCGCACCAGCTTGCCCAGAAGTCGACGAGAACGATGCCGTCACCGCCGGTGACCTTGTCAAAGTTCTCGGTGGTCAGCTCAACGGTCGCCATGGATCACTCCGTTCGGAACTCGTTCGTGCCTCGCCCGAGGCATCCGTCGGGTTAAACGACCGAGGTACCCCCGCCATTCCCGGACAAGACCACACGAGCACCAAGATCTTGATCGCGTACGGTGACGGGAGCGTTTCCATACCGCGGGGCCCATCATGCCGCCGGTATCCCTGCACGACCCCCAGGTCAAGGGAAAACGGCACGGGTGACGAACGGTTCGAAAGTCGATCACTCTTACGATACGTAATGTTGCAGAACCATAACGGGTGACCCCCGTCACTTCCCGAAGGGTTTTCCGGTACCGGTTGGTCCGGCAAAATCAGAGGGACAAGCGTGGGCGGCGGGTGCCGGGGAGGGCCCCGCCGCTCATTGCGTCCGCACCCGGATGCGCACCCCGCGGCGTTAAGGTGCGGGAATGCGGTTCGGGCGCTACTACGAAGAGTTCGAGGTCGGCGACGTCTACCGGCACTGGCCGGGCAAGACGGTCACCGAGGCCGACGACCACCTCTTCTGCCTGCTGACGATGAACCATCATCCGCTGCACCTCGACGCCCATTACGCGAAGACGGCGACCGAGTTCGGGCGCAACGTGGTGGTCGGCAACTACATCTACTCGCTGCTGCTCGGCATGTCGGTCGCCGACGTGAGCGGCAAGGCGATCGCCAACCTCGAGGTCGAGTCGCTGCGCCACGTCGCGCCCACCTTCCACGGCGACACCGTCTACGGCGAGACGACCGTCCTCGACAAGCGGGAGTCCAGCTCGAAGCCCGACCGTGGCGTGGTCGCGGTGGAGACCCGCGGCTACAACCAGGACGGCACGCTCGTCTGCGTCTTCCGTCGCAAGGTCATGGTGCCGAAACAGGAGTACGCGGCCGGCGCCGACGGCCGGGACCCGGAACGACCCAGCTTCCCGGAGCCGGCAGCGCCGTAACCCCGTAGAACCGGCTGGTCGCAGCGGGCCAAATGCGGCATATGCTGACCTTGGGAGGTCGTTATGCCAAGCCAGCCCGCGCCCGGCGATCCGCTCTCATATCCCGCACACGCTTTCCCCAACGTCGCGATCGACGTCTTCACCGCCCATCAGTGGGAGCTGCTGGTGCGGCTGCCCGGGCGGGTCATCGTGGGAGCCACCCAAGCCGCCACCCGAGCCGCCGCCCGGGCCGGCGGCCCCGGGCGCAACGTCCGGGACGGGTTGGCCGGCCTGGAGGCGATGGCGGCCGGGCGGGCCTTCGACAGCGACCTGGTCCGCGCGGTGGTCGCCGCGGTCTACGCCGAACGGCTGCCGAACGCCTCCACCCGCCCACGCCGCGACCTGCTCGACGAGTGCCGCGACGCGCTGCGCATCCTCGACGACCGCGCCGATCCGGCCGACTCCGCCGCCTACCGGCAATGGCTGCAGTCGATCGCCGCCCGCGTCTGCACCGGCGGCCGCGGCCCGGCGGTGGGCCAGCTCGGCCCCGGCGACCGCCGCTTCCTGGCCGACCTCGGACACGCCCTCGGGATGGTCTGACCCGGCGGGGTGCCGCGCTGGCGCACGAGCCGCACCCTTAGTCTGCCGGCGTGGACGCGCAGGTCGGGGTCGGGCCGTGGGAAGGTCCGTGGCCGACCGATCCGAGATATGACCCGGAGCTGCTCGCGGAAGGCGACCGGCGCAACGTCGTCGACCGCTACCGCTACTGGCGGCACGAGGCGGTCGTGGCCGATCTCGATCGGCGGCGGCACGGCTTCCACGTCGCGATCGAGAACTGGCAGCACGACTTCAACATCGGCACCGTGGTACGCAACGCCAACGCGTTCCTCGCCGCCGAGGTGCACGTCGTCGGCAACCGGCGGTGGAACCGGCGCGGCGCGATGGTGACCGATCGGTATCAGCACGTCCGCCACCACCCGTCGATCGGGGACTTCGTCGCGTGGGCGCACGGCGCGGACCTCCCCGTGATCGGGATCGACAACCTGCCCGGCTCGCGTCCGCTGGAGACGGTGGTTCTGCCGAAGCGGTGCGTGTTGCTCTTCGGCCAGGAGGGCCCCGGCCTCTCCGACACCGCGCGGGACGCCTGTGACCAGCTCTTCTCGATCGCCCAGTACGGCTCGACCCGGTCCATCAACGCGGGCGTGGCCAGCGGCATCGCGATGCACGCCTGGATTCGGACGTACGGCGAACCACCACCGGAAGATGGACGCGACGCTTGACTCGCGGCCCACACCCCGGGGACCGTATCGGGGTGGGCATGTCGGTGAGTTGCCCCCGGTGCGGTGGTCCGGTGCGGCCACCGGACCTGATGCGCGCCGACTGGCGCTGCGACACCTGCGGTGACGTTCCCCCGTTGCACGTCGCCGACCACAACAACGCCGAGATCGCGAAGAGCGTGATCAACACGATCGCCGCCGGCACGCCCACCGGCCGCGGGGCCGTGCCGCTCTGGTGCACCTGGCCGCTGCTGCGCGACTGGATGGTGACCGGGGTCGCCTGGGCGGGTGACGACCATTCGGGTGTACGCGCGACCGCGCTGGCCTGCAGCGGACCCGCCCCGTTGGGCGGCGGCCCGGCCGACCTGGTGATCGTCGCCGAGGAGATCGGGGTCGGCCTCGGCAACCGGTTCGCCGGCCTGCCCGGCACTGATCCGGGCCCTGAGCTGGTCGCCGAGCTGACCCGCGCCGACCCACCCCCCGGCGAGTCGGCGAACCCGCACGCCAAGATCAAAGTGGACGGGCACCCGACTCCACTGTGGTCTCTCCCGGCCGCCGACGACCGCAGCGCGTACGTCGGCGAGGCGCGCGGAATGTGGCTTTATGCCATAGCTTGGCCAGCACACGCCGGTTACGTCCTCGCAGAGGACGTCGTGTTGCGCGACCTATGTGAATGGTTGCCGCCGGAACTCGTGTACGGTGCTCCTTCTCCGTACCTGCATGGGCTGGCCTGAGCGGGCCGTTCCCGCTTGTGCGGATTGTGCGCAGTTGATTCAACCTGAGAGCAACGACTGATACGCTGAGTCCTGCCGCGGCAAGTTGCCGGCGCCGCGCAGAGGGGGATGGGCCGCAATGCTCAAGAAGATCCTCACCTGGGGCGGAATCGCCTTCCTCATTTTCTTCATTGCCTTCCGTCCTAATGAGTCGGCCGATGTCTTCAAGAACATCGGTGGCGGCATCATGGACGTCGCCGAGGGCTTCGGCGACTTCTTCACGAGCCTGGTCGCCTAGGCGCCTCCGTCACCTATGGACCGGCCGTCCCCGCCCCCTCCCGACCCCGACGAGTCCGACCGCGAGCGTTGGGCGCGTGAAGGCGACGCGGGCCTTGGAGGCTCTGCGGCAGCCGCTGGAGTCCGGGCGGGTGCTGCTGAGCCGGACGGGCGGCACGACCGAGTACCCGGCCCGGGTTCAGTTGGTGGTCGCGGCCAACCCTTGTCCATGCGCGAAACCGCAGGGTGATGCCGGCTGCGAGTGCACGCCGCTGGCCCGGCGTCGCTACCTGGGGCGGCTGTCCGGGCCGCTGCTCGACCGGATCGACGTCCAGATCGAGTTGATGCCGGTGACCGCCGCCGACCTGTTCGTCACGACCCGCGGCGGTGAGCCGTCGGGCGCGGTGGCGGAGCGGGTGGCCAAGGCCCGGGCGGCGGCCGCGGCACGGTGGTCCGCGCAGCGGTGGCGGGTCAACGCCGAGGTGCCCGGTCCGCAGCTACGCCAGCCGCCGTGGCGGCTTCCGCTGCGTGACACGGCGCAACTGCGGCGCCGGCTCGACAGCGGGTCGCTCTCGGCGCGCGGCTTCGACCGGGTGTTGCGCCTGTCCTGGTCAGTTGCCGATCTTGACGGCCGCGACCGGCCGGACGGCGATGACGTCGAGGAGGCGCTGGCCCTGCGGACCGGCGGTGGGCGGCGGCTCGATGGCTGACACCGAGATCCAGCTGGCCCGGGTGGCGTTGACGCTGCTCGCGGAGCCTGGCACGCGAGCCGTGCACCGGCTGGTCGCCCGGCATGGGCCACGGGAGGCGCTCGCCATGGCCCTGGCCGGCGAGATTCCGGACGACACGGCGCGCGCGGCGGTCGCGGCGCGGCTGGCGGCGGGCGATCCCCGCCCGGCGGCCGAGGCGGCGCTGGCCACGGGCGTGCGACTGGGCGCGCGGCTCGTGGTGCCGGAGGACTCCGACTGGCCGCCGGGACTGGCCGCGCTCGAGCAGGTCCGGCTGTCGGCGAGCGACCGCCGGGTCGACCGGGAGATGGCGCCGCCGTTGTGCATCTGGGCACGGGGCGAGTGGGCGCTGGCTGACGCGTTCGACCGGTCGGTGGCGATCGTGGGTTCGCGGGCGGCTACGCAGTACGGGGAGCACGTCGCCACCGACCTGGCCTATGGCTTGGCCGAGCGGGAATGGACCGTGGTGTCGGGTGGCGCGTTCGGCATCGACGCCGCGGCCCATCGGGGATCGCTGGCCGCCGGCGGGCTGACCGTCGCGGTGCTGGCGTGCGGGATCGAGCGGGCTTATCCGGTGGCCAATACGGCCCTGTTCGACCGGATCGCCGAGACCGGGCTGCTGATCACCGAATGGCCGCCGGGGGCCGACCCGCTGCGTCCGCGCTTCCTCATCCGCAACCGGGTGATCGCCGCGGCGACCCGCGGCACGATCCTGGTCGAGGCGGCCGCCCGCAGCGGCGCCACGCAGACGATGCGCCGGGCGATCGCCATGCAGCGCCCGGCGATGGTCGTCCCCGGGCCGGTCACGTCGGCGATGTCGGTGGGGTGCCACGAGATTTTGCGCCAGTACGACGCGGCGCGGTTGGTGGCCAACGTCTCCCACGTGCTGGAGGAGGTGGGCCGGATCGGCGCCGACCTGGCGCCGCCGCTGTCGGGCCCGGAACACCCACGAGACCAGCTCGACGACGAGGCGACGTTCGTGCTGGAGTCGCTGCCGCGCCGGGGCGCGATCTCGCCGGATGCGGCGGCGATCCGGGCCGGAGTTGATATCCGGACTGCGCTGCGCAAGCTCACGATGCTGGAGACGCTGGGTTTCGTCACGCGCCGCGACGGCGGCTACGCGCTGACGCCAGCGCCGCGGCGCCGCGCTGGCGAGGACGATCCGCCATGACGGCGGCCGTTACCCCTCGCGGCGGCAACGACGCGCTGACGCGACCGCGGTGGTGCCGCGCTGCCGGGGACGACGTGACGTCGGTCGTTGCCCGTGGTGGCGGCGGCTACGCGGTGGCGCGATCGTCGCGGTGCCGCGCTGCCGAGGACGACGTGACGTCGGTCGTTGCCCGTGGTGGCGGCGGCTACGCGGTTACGCGACCGCCGCGGCGCCGCCGCGCCGAGGACGATCCGCCATGACGTCGGCCGTTTCCCGCCGCCGCCGCGGGGCGGTGGGGGCGGCGGTGCCGGCTGGGCGGCGTCGCGAGGTGTCGCAGGCGATCGTCGCTCGGCTGCTGACCGCGCGGGCGGTGATCGTCGACGTGATCGAGCTGGTGTGCGTGGCCCGGCCGAGCGAAGACACGTATCAGGACGGAGGGAAGGGTCGGGATGACGTACTTGACCGAGGACGAGATGAATGAGCGTCTGCGGCTGGCTCGCGATGCGGCGGCTCGGCGCAGGTCCGAACGGGTCCGGCTCCGCGCGGACTTCGCGGCTTCCCGCAGCGTCGGCCTGCAGCTGAGGCTGGCGACGAAGTTGGCCCGCCTGGATCGGGAGCTCGCGGATCCCCCGGATCCGGTCACACCGCCGTGACCGACGGCCCTGAGGCGTGGGAACCTAGAGTGACCGCTTCGCATATCGGTCGATGGACGACCGCACCCGACATACGCACACATACCGGTCATTACGGCGTGGGTCGCTCTCGCTGAAGCACCCACCGAGGCCGGGAAGGTGCGTGGTGGCAGACGGCGTACACTTGGGTTTTGGCGACCGCCGCAGGGCGGTCGACCTCGCGCGCCCTTCTCGCGTTCGCGTCCTTGTGGCTCGAGGTGAGCGACGGTCCCCTGGTCCCGATCTTGATTGGGCCCACCATGGCCGGCGACTGGGCGCCAGGACGTTCGGCCACCCGGCCGGCGTGACAACCAGGGACAACACGAGGAGCGCCCCACCATGGCCGTTGTGACCATGCGCCAGCTGCTGGAAAGCGGTGTCCACTTCGGGCACCAGACCCGGCGCTGGAACCCGAAGATGAAGCGCTTCATCTTCACCGAGCGTAACGGTATTTACATCATCGACCTGCGCCAGACGCTCGACTACATCGAGAAGGCGTACGACTTCGTTCGCAACACCGTTGCCGAAGGCGGCAGCGTGCTGTTCGTCGGCACGAAGAAGCAGGCGCAGGAAGCGATCGCCGAGCAGGCGTCGCGGGTCGGCATGCCCTACGTCAACCACCGCTGGCTGGGTGGCATGCTCACCAACTTCCAGACGGTCTACAAGCGGCTGCAGCGGATGAAGGAGCTCGAGGCGCTCGGCGACCTCAGCGGCACCGCCGCCGGCTACACCAAGAAGGAGACCCTGCAGCTCTCGCGCGAGAAGATCAAGCTGACCCGCACCCTGGGCGGCCTGCGCGACATGCAGAAGGTCCCGGCCGCGGTCTGGATCGTCGACACCAAGAAGGAGCACATCGCGGTTGACGAGGCCCGCAAGCTGGGCATTCCGGTCATCGCGGTGCTGGACACCAACTGCGACCCCGACGAGGTCGACTTCCCGATCCCGGGCAACGACGACGCGATCCGGTCCGCCGAGCTGCTGACCAAGGTCGTCGCCGCCGCCGTCGCTGATGGGCTGATCGCGCGGTCCGGCCGCGGGCAGCGTGGCACCGACGAGAAGCCGGAGCCGGGTGTGGTCGCCGCTGACGAGCCGCTGGCCGAGTGGGAGCGCGAGCTCCTCGAGGGTGCCGAGAAGAAGGCCGACGAGCCGGCCCCGGCCGCCGCGGAATGAGCTGGTCCCGGGTCCGCCCTACCGGGCGGGCCCGGCCACGACCCCCACTAACCATCAAAAGAGAGAGTCATGGCTGACTTCACCGCCGCGGACGTCAAGAAGCTCCGCGATCTCACCGGCGCCGGCATGATGGACAGCAAGAAGGCGCTCACCGAGGCCGATGGCGACTTTGACAAGGCCGTCGAGGTGCTCCGGATCAAGGGCGCCAAGGACGTCGGCAAGCGCGCCGGGCGTACCGCCGCCAATGGTCTGATCGCCCATTCCGGCCGGGCGTTGCTCGAGCTGAACTGCGAGACCGACTTCGTCGCGAAGAACGCCGACTTCATCGCGCTCGCGCAGCAGCTCGTCGAGCACGCCGAGAAGTCCGGTGTCAGCGACGTCGAGGCGCTGCTGGCCAGCACGCTGGCCGACGGCCGCACCGTCGCCGACACCGTCCAGGAGGCCTCGGCCAAGATCGGCGAGAAGCTCGTGCTCAACCGCTTCGCGGTGCTCGACGACGCCGGCGAGGTCGCGGTCTACCTGCACCGCAAGAGCCAGGACCTGCCGCCGGCGGTGGGCGTGCTGGTGCAGTACGGCGGCAAGGCCGACGAGGCCGCTGACGCCGACGCGCGCGGTGTCGCGATGCAGATCGCCGCGATGCGGCCCAAGTACCTCACCCGCGACGAGGTGCCGGCCGACGTCGTCGAGTCGGAGCGCCGGATCGCCGAGCAGACCGCTCGCGAGGAGGGCAAGCCCGAGGCCGCGCTGTCGAAGATCGTCGACGGGCGCACCAACGCGTTCTTCAAGGACTTCGTGCTGCTGGAGCAGGCTTCGGTCGCCGACAACAAGAAGACCGTCAAGCAGGTCGTCAACGAGGCCGGGATCGACGTCACGCGGTTCGTCCGCTTCGAGGTCGGCCAGGCCTGAGCCGGCTGCGCGCCTCCGTCCGTCCGGGCGGGGGCGCACCACCGGCTGTCGTGCCGGTGGGCCGCGCGGGCAATACGCTCCAGTCGGCACCGGACCGGTGCCGAAGCGACCCGCACCGGAGGCGGTGCGGGCGGCAGCGCACCGGACCGAGCCGGTGCGGCACGCGACGAGAGGCGGTCGGATGACGGACGTGGCAGGCGAGTCGGCGTGGGGAGTCGAAGACCCCACCGCACCGCCTCCCGGCAGGCCTCGCCGGGTCGTACTCAAGCTGTCCGGTGAGGTCTTCGGCGGCGGCATGGTCGGCGTCGACCCCGATGTGGTGCAGGCCGTCGCCCGCCAGATCGCGTCCGTCGTCCGCCGTGGCGTTCAGGTCGCCGTCGTCGTCGGCGGTGGCAACTTCTTCCGCGGCGCCGAGTTGCAGAAGCGCGGCATGGACCGCGCCCGCGCCGACTACATGGGCATGCTCGGCACGGTCATGAACTGCCTGGCCCTCCAGGACTTCCTGGAGAAGGAGGGCATCGAGACCCGGGTGCAGAGCGCGATCACGATGGCCCAGGTCGCCGAGCCCTACATCCCGCTGCGAGCCATCCGCCACCTGGAGAAGGGCCGCGTCGTGATCTTCGGTGCGGGCGCCGGGATGCCTTACTTCTCCACCGACACCGTCGCCGCCCAGCGTGCGCTGGAGATCCGTGCCGACGTGGTGTTGATGAGCAAGAACGGGGTCGACGGCGTCTACACCGCTGACCCGCGAACCGACCCGACGGCCAGCAAGTTCGACTCGGTCACGTTCGCCGAGGTGCTCCGGCGCGGGCTGCGGGTCGCGGACGCGGCCGCGTTCAGCCTCTGCGAGGAGAACGGCTTGCCGATGCTGGTGTTCGGCGCCGAGGGCGACGACACGATCATGAGGGCCGTCGCCGGCGAGCGCATCGGCACCCTGATCACAGCCAACTGAGAGCCACATCCCCAGAAGGAGGCGACGGACCCGGTGATCGACGACACACTCCTCGAAGCCGAGGAGAAGATGGATGGCGCGGTCAGCCACGCCAAGGAAGAGTTCGCCGCGATCCGCACCGGACGGGCCAACGCGGCGATGTTCTCCAAGATCATCATCGACTACTACGGCACCCCGACTCCGCTGACCCAGATGGCGTCGGTCGGCACGCCGGAGCCGCGGATGGCGATCATCAAGCCGTACGACAACTCGCAGCTCGGTGCGATGGAGAAGGCGATCCGCGACTCGGACCTCGGGGTCAACCCCAACAACGAGGGCACCCAGCTGCGCATCGTGCTCCCGCAGATGACCGAGGAGCGGCGCCGCGACATGATCAAGGTCGCGCGGCACAAGGCCGAAGAGGCCAAGGTTGCGGTACGCAACGTCCGGCGCAAGGCGAAGGAAGAGCTGGACCGCCTGGTGAAAGACGGCGAGACCGGGGAAGACGAAGGTCGTCGGGCCGAGAAGGAACTGGACGACCTGACCCACCGGTACGTCACACAGATCGATGAGCTCCTCAAGCACAAGGAGACCGAGCTGCTCGAGGTCTGAGCGGAAGGTTGCCGGAGGTGCAGTAGGCTCGGCACGATTCCTCCTGGTCAGGAGATCGATAGACGAAGGGGGGCTCGGCGACATGCGGCGTTCAACGGCGGGCCCGGTTGTGGGCTGATGTCCTACTCCGACCCTTATTCGAGCGTTGATCCGCATTGGGCGCGGCACTCCGGTGCCGCGCCCGATGACTACGACCGCGGCTTCCAGGCGAACCTCGAGGTCCCGGGCTGGGCGGGGCCGACCCAGCCGGTGCCGGAGACCGAGCCGGGCCGGGACACCAACGGGTTCGCCGCCGATACCGCCCAGCTGCCGCAGGTCACGCCGCGCCCCGACCGCCGCCCCCGTGACAGCGCCGACGCCGCGGACCCCGGCGACGCGGACGCCACACCGCCCCGCCGCCCCGGCCCCGGCAAGCGCCGCGCCGGCCCGGGCCGGCCCCCGACCGTGCAGAAGACCAGCCGCGCCGGCCGCAACCTTCCGGCCGCGATCGGCGTCGGGCTCACCCTCGGCGCGGTCCTGCTCGTCTCGCTGTACGCCTACAAGCCGGCCTTCCTCGGCGTCCTCGCGCTCGCGGTCGCGGTCGGCATCTGGGAGGTCAGTCGCGCCCTGCGCGAGGTCAACTCGCACGCGCCGACGATCCCGCTGATCGCGGGCGGGGTGCTGATGGTCGGCTTGGCCTGGTACGCGGGCGCGGACGCCCTGCTCCTCGGTCTGGTGGCGACCCTGCTGGCCGCGACGGTGTGGCGGCTGGCCGACGGCCCGAAAGGCTTCAGACGCGACCTGACCGCGTCCACCCTGATAGCCGTCTACGTGCCGTTCCTGGCGGGGTTCGCGGCGCTGCTCGCGGTGCCGCCGGACGGCGCCGACCGGGTCCTGGTCGTGCTGATCGGGGTGGTGCTCTCCGACACCGGCGGCTACGCGGCCGGGGTCTTCCTCGGGCGCCATCCGATGGCGCCCACGATCAGCCCGAAGAAGTCCTGGGAGGGCTTCGGCGGCTCGTTGGTCGCGGCGGCGATCGGCTCGGCGATCAGCTGCTACTTCCTGCTCAACGTCGACTTCTGGTGGGGCGCGCTGATCGGCGCGGCCATCAGCGTGGCAGCGGTGCTCGGCGACCTCGGCGAGTCGATGCTCAAGCGCGACCTGGGCGTCAAGGACATGAGCCGCCTGCTCCCGGGCCACGGCGGCCTGATGGACCGCCTCGACTCGATCCTGTTCGCGGTGCCGACGGCTTACCTGTTGCTGTCGATCTTCGCTCCGGTCCGCTGACGGGTCGCACTGCTCGCCGAGCGCTCCGAATGCGGTCCTCTCAGCCCACTGACCGCCGCCCATGGCGGACTGCGCGGGCTCGGATCCGACTGGGGCCGATGACCGTGATCAGCGACCTCTTCGCGGCGGCTGGCCCATTGAGCGAGCGGCGTGGGCGTGAGTTAGGTCATTGCCTATCGCTGGCGACGATGGGTGGGTAAAGCGACGTTTCGGATACGTCGCTGAAGGGTCGTGCCGGGGCTCACATGTCGAATTCGGTGGATGGGCTATTCGCTCTCCGTATATCCGCGCCGTACCCCTCGCGTCACTTCCGACGTCGCATATCCGGACCCTAGGGCGAATTCGCATAAAGAACCGCTTGGTACGCGGACCCGGCAGCGAAGCGGAGCGAGCGGTGCGCGCGGGAGCGAGCGGTCGTGCCCACGACGGACGTGCGTCGATGAATCGGCTTTTGATCTTCTCGTTTTTGTTCTGGCACCCGGGCAGGTGAAGGTGATCGAACAGTCGTGGGAGACTGGAGCCGCCATGACGAGCTTGCCCATTGTTCAGTCGGAGGCCGCTTCCGCCGGGCGGCGGCCGGCCATGCCGCCGCGACACCTTGCCGATCTTGATGTGTCCGCCCGCGAAGAGGCGTTGGTCGCGCTCGGTGAGCCCAAGTTTCGTGCGCGGCAACTGTCGACGCATTACTTCGGGCGGCTGGTGCGTGACCCCGACGCGATGACCGACCTGCCGGCGGCCAGCCGCGCGAAGATCGCGGGCGACCTGTTGCCGCGGTTGTTGACGCCGGTACGCGAGATGGCCTGCGACGACGGCGCCACGCGCAAGGCGTTGTGGCGGCTGCACGACGGTTCGCTGGTCGAGAGCGTGCTGATGGGCTATCCCGACCGGGTCACCGTCTGCATCTCCAGCCAGGCGGGCTGCGGCATGGCGTGTCCGTTCTGCGCGACCGGTCAGGCCGGGCTGACCCGCAACCTGTCCACCGCGGAGATCGTCGACCAGGCGGTCTATCTCGCCGGTGTCGCCGCGTCGGGCGCGGTCGCCGGGTCGCCGCCGCGGCTGTCGCACGTGGTGTTCATGGGCATGGGCGAGCCGCTGGCCAACTACAACCGGGTGCTCGCGGCCGTGCGGCGGTTGACCTCGCCGGCTCCCGAGGGCCTCGGCCTGTCGCAGCGGCACATCACGATCTCCACGGTCGGGCTGGTGCCGGCGATGCGCAAGCTCGCCGACGAAGACCTGCAGGTGACTCTTGCGCTGTCGCTGCACGCGCCCGATGATGATCTGCGCGATGAACTGGTGCCGGTCAACCAACGGTGGAAGGTGGCCGAGGTGCTCGATGCCGCGTGGCACTACGCGGATCGCACGGGGCGCCGTGTTTCCGTCGAATACGCCATGATCAAGGACGTGAACGACCAGCCCTGGCGAGCCGATCTGCTCGGCCGTCTGCTGGCCGGGCGGCTGGCGCACGTCAACCTCATCCCGCTGAACCCGACTCCGGGCAGCCGGTGGGACGCCAGCGCCAAGCCCGTCGAACGCGAGTTCGTCCGGAGGCTGCGCGCGGCGGGCGTGTCGACTACGGTGCGTGACACCAGGGGTCGCGAGATTGACGGCGCGTGCGGGCAGCTCGCGGCGGCCGAGGTGACGACGACATGACCGCGTTCGGGGCCGCGGCCGAGCGAACTAACCAGGAGACATAGTGGCGAGCCAGGGTCAACGATTCCGCCGTCGTGCGCTGCGTCGCGGCTACAAGGTCGACGAGGTCGACGCCTTCCTCGACCGTGTCGAGGCGACCCTCGCCGGTGAGCCCGTCGGCGCGCCGGTCGGTGCGCAGGAGGTCCACGACGTCGTCTTCCGGGTCCGGTTCGGCGGGTACGACGAGTGGCAGGTCGACCTGCACCTCGACCGCGTGGAGCGCCAGGTCGGCGAGCTCGAGGAGCGCAACGGGCGCTTCAGCGGCCCCGACCGGATGGGCCTGCCGGACCGGATGGGTCCGTCCGGACCCCTCGGCCCGCCCGGTGCCCCCGGCATGGGCGGCCCGCCGGACTGGATGGGCCCCCCGGACCGCATGGGTCCGCCGATCGCGGCGCCGCCGCCGGGCGCTTTCGGCCCGCCGGAGCGGCGTCCCGCGGCGATGGGAGGCGGCGGACCGCTGCCGACCCGGCCCGTTCCCAACAACGACCCCTACGCGCGTCCCGGACCGCCGCCGCCGTACGGCGGGTTCGAGGCGCCGCCGCGCGGTTACGACGGTCCGGATGGGCCGCCGCGCGGGTACGACGGTCCGGATGGGCCGCCGCGTGGTTATGACGGTCCGGATGGGCCGCCGCGTGGTTATGACGGTCCCGGTGGCCCGCCGATGGGTGGCGGTGCGCCGGCGATGCGGAGTGGCGGGTTCCCGCCGGACGACGACTACGACGCGCCGGAGCAGCCCGGGCGGCGTGGTCGGATGGACATGACGGCGGAGATCCGGATGCCCGAGCGGGGCGACCTGGGCCGTGGCGGGCCGGGCGGCCCGGGCGGTGGCGGTGGTCCGGCGATGGGGCCCGGCCCCGGCATGGGTGGCGGGCCCGGGCTTGCGATGGGTGGCGCGCCCGGCCCGGGTGGTCCGCCGTTGATGGGCCCGCCCGGCAGCGATCTGGCGCGCGTCGACCAGATGCGGCGGTCGTTCCAGGTGCGGCGGTTCGGCAGCGGGTACGACCCGATGCAGGTGGACCGGTTCTTCGAGGATGTGCTGACCGGGATGACCGGTCGCGGCCCGATCCCGACGACGGACGCCGACTTCGACGCGGCGCAGTTCGGGCTGGTTCCGGGTGGCTACTTCGAGGCCGAGGTGGAGCAGGCGTTGATGGAGGTCCGCGACATCGTTCGGCGGCGTTGAGGTTCTGAGCTTTGTTGACGTCCCGTCCGCCGCGTTCGGCGGGCGGGACGCTTTTCTTTGGGCGCCCGCACCGAGCGGTCTGACCGTCTCGACGGAGTCGTCTCCGATGTGGTGCCAGTTGACCCGATCAAGGGAATGGTTGCGTGACGCGGGCCTGGCAGCGACGCGGAGCGAGCGGTGTCCGGCGGGAGCGACGGTCGCGCCCCCGGCGGACCCGGGAAATCGTGGTTCCTGGTCTGTGACCGCTGCCGAGGCGCGGTCGTGCTCACGCGGAACCGTTCGAACTTTGGCCGCTCGCGGTCAGGACCTTGCCTCGCCGCCTTCGGCGGTGGTGGTCGTGCGGCCGGACCGCCTGTTGGTCAGGAGCGGAGGCCGTTGCGGCGGAGGACCGCGTCGCCGATGACGGCGAGGACGAGGGCGGCGGCGATGCCGTTGAGCCAGATGCGCTCCACGCCGGTGACCTCGTTGTTGCAGAACTGCATCAGCACCAGCGCGATGGCGACGCCGATCGCACCGATCCGGCCGGACCGGCGGTGGCCAGGCTTCCTCTGGTCAGGGGCGATGACCGGCTCGTGCTCTGCCACCTCGTGGCTCCTCCCTCGGGCGTATGCGGAGATCAGTGTGGCAGACCCGTGGCGTCGAGGATCGGGCACCCCGGCTCGTCGGGTAGCGTTTTCGCCGTACCTGACGAGCTTTTGATCTTGGGGGTTTGCTGCCGTGCGAGTGATCGGGACGGGACACGCCAGCATGCGGATCGAGACCCCGGCGGGGAGCATCCTGTGTGACCCCTGGGTCAATCCCGCGTACTTCGCCTCGTGGTTCCCCTTTCCCGACAACTCGCAGCTCGACTGGGAGACGCTCGGGCAGGTCGACTACCTGTACCTGAGCCACCTGCACCGCGACCACTTCGACGCCGCGCACCTGAAGCGCTTCGTCTCGAAGAAGGCGCGGGTGCTGCTGCCGGAGTACCCGACCAGCGAGCTTGAGGACGAGCTGCGCGAGCTGGGCTTCACCGACTTCATCAAGACCGTGTCGGAGGAGGTCGTCGAGCTCGACGGCGGTCTGAAGATCATGATCCAGGCGCTGACGTCGCCGACGGACGGGCCGATCGGTGACTCGTCGCTGTGGGTCGAGTACGACGGCGTCCGGCTGCTCAACCAGAACGACGCGCGGCCGACCGACCTGTCGACGTTCGAGGCGCTCGGCCACGTGCACGCGCACATGCTGCAGTTCTCGGGCGCGATCTGGTACCCGATGGTCTACGAGCTCCCGCAGGCCGCCAAGGCCGCGTTCGGCAAGCAGAAGCGCGACCGGCAGTTCGACCGGACGTGGCGCTACATCGACGACCTGAAGGCGTCGCACGTCTTCCCGATCGCCGGGCCGCCGTGCTTCCTCGACGACGAGCTGTGGAAGTTCAACGACATCTTCGGCGACGAAGGCAACATCTTCCCGGACCAGTCGGTCTTCATGAAGGAGTACGCCAAGGTCGGCGGCACCAACGGCATCGTCCTCCTGCCTGGTTCGGTCGCGGAGATCACCACGTCTTCGATCGAGACGACGCACCCGACCGACGTCGACGAGTTCTTCGCCAACAAGGCCGCCCACCTCGAGGAGATGCGCGAGCGCAAGCGGCCGATCATCGAGGCCGAGAAGGCCTCGTGGCGGCACCCCGAGATCGACGTCCTCAAGGAGATGAAGCGGCGGATCGAGCCGCTCCTCGAGGAGTCGATCTACCTGGCCAAGGGCGTCGGGGGTCCGGTCCGCTTCGACCTGGTCGGCTACGACGGTGACTCGGTCGAGTCGATCGTCGTCGACTTCCCGGGCAAGGAGGTCCGGCGGTACGCGGACGAGAAGGTCCGCTACCGCTTCCGCACCGAGCGTGCGCTGGTCGAACACCTCCTTTTCATCGACGAGGTCGACTGGGTCAACTCGCTGTTCCTCTCCTGCCGCTTCTCGGCGGCCCGGATCGGCCAGTACAACGAGTTCGTCTACGCGTTCTTCAAGTGCCTGTCCGAGGAGCGACTGCAGTACGCGGAGGGCTGGTACGACGAGCACGAGCGCACCACCGACGCCGAGGACATCACGCTCGGCGACTGGGTGGTGCAGCGCCGCTGCCCGCACCTGAAGGCCGACCTGAGCCGCTTCGGCATCGTCGACGGGGACACGCTGCAGTGCCAGCTGCACGGGTGGCGCTTCGACCTGCCGAGCGGGCGCTGCCTGACGGGCGTCGGGCACCAGATCCGCGCGCGCCGGGTCGGCGAGGCCGCACCCGACGCGGAGAGCGACAAGCCGGAAGCCGCCGCGCCCACCGCCTGATCGCTGCTGGGCCCGGCGCCCGCGAACTGCCGGCGCCGTCCAACCACGGCCGTGCCCCGCGGTGCGCGGTACGGCACGAGGGCTGGCAGCGGCGTGCCGGCGTCGTCCCACTGCGGGCCGTGCCCGGGTGCGCGGCACGGCCCGACGCCTACCAGCGGCGCGCTGGCGCCAGCCAAGCGCCGCCCGGGTCAGCGGAGTAGGAAGGCTAGCTCCGTCTCCCACTTGTCGATGGCCACCTCGAGCGGGTTCGAGTGGTAGATCTCCAGCCGGCAGCGCCAGACGTCGCCCGCGGGGGAGTCGTGGCGGTCGAACTCCAGGTCGCGCCCGTGGGCCCAGCTCAGGAAGTTGCCGGTGACCTCGACGAGCTCGTCCGGGTGGCCGACGTGGGTGACCGTGGCGTAGCGGCCCGCGGGTAGGACGTCGGAGAAGATCTCGCCGCTGCCGGCCACCGGCATGCTGACCGGGACGCCGGCCTCGATGACCAGGTCGGCTTCCATGTCGATGACGTCGTATTTGAGGAACGGCGCGCCCGCTGGGGCGATGCCGCGCTCGCGTAGGAAGGCGAACACGTCCGGGATGCGGTCCGCGATGTCGGCGATCGAACTCATCGTCACCGTGCGCTTGATGGCGACGTAGTCCTGCGCCGGACGGTCGGTCACGGTTGGCTCGCTGGTCACGGCCGGTCCCTCCCTCGTGCCTGCATCGACCGGACCATTATGGGCGCGGGCGCCGACAGAAACCGGCCGAGCGACGTACGCGGGACGCCTCAGCTTTTGTCGCCGTGGCCCGTGAACTGATCGACGTAGGCGTGCAGCTCCATCTCGAAGAGCGCGCCCGGGTCGGACACCGCCCAGCGCAGGTGGTGGAAGACCTCCATGGAGACCAGGCCGTAGAGCCGCGACCAGCCACTGAGGAACGCCCAGGCGACCTCGAGCGGCACCTCGTCGCCGTGGCTGGCGCGCAGCGGCTCCAGGTGGGCGGCGAGTTGCTCCTCCATGAGGGACCGCGGCGGCGTCGGATAATGCTCGCGGATCCAGAGCGCGTTGATCGTCTCCATGAACGGGCGGCCGAACTCGACGCCCGGATGGTTCTCCTCGTCGCAGCTCTCCTGGAAGGCGACGATGCCCGGCAGCGGGCTGCCGAGGATGAGCGCGAACTCGGCGGGATGCTCCACCGACCAGTCGCGGAACGCCCTGGCCATGGCCTTGATCTGGACGACCGGGTCGTCGCCGGCGTCGTGCTTGGCGGCGGCTACGACCTCGGACATCTCAAGGTAGAGATCGCCGGCGAGGGCCTCGACCAGCGCGTCGAGGCTGTCGAAATAGCGATAGATGGCGGGCGCGGTCATGCCCATCTCCCGGGCGATCGCGCGCAGGGAGATGGCGTCCGGGCCGCCGGTGACCAGCAGTCGACGGGCCTCGGCCTTGATCTCGTTGAGGGTCGAGGTGCGCAGGCGTTCACGCCGCGTCGGCGCGCTCAATCGCGAACCCCCTTGACTGCTGAGAACGCCGTTGCCATAGTTAACGGCGTTCATCTTCCTAACGCTGTTCGTCAGTTTTGCACAGATCTCTGGGGGGATCCATGTTCGCGTGGTGGGGGCGGGCGGTGGTCCGGTTCCGCTGGCTCGTGCTGGCGGCCGCGGCGGTCCTGGTCGTGCTCGGCGCGGCCTGGGGCAGCGGGGTGTTCGGCGCGCTGACCGGCGGTGGGTTCGACGATCCCGGGTCAGAGTCGACGCAGTTCCGCGAGCGCACGATCGCCGAGCTGGGCAACCAGGACGTCGACGTGCTGGTGCTCTACTCGTCCGGCACGGCGGCCGTCGACGACCCGGCGTTCCGCGACCCGGTGACCGCGACGCTGGCCAAGGTCCGCGCGTTGCCCGAGGTCGCGAGCGTGACCAGCTTCTACGACACCCGGTCGCCGGCGCTGGTCTCGACCGATCGCCACGCCACCTACGCGATGGTCCAGCTCAAGGCCACGGACCCGGATGCCAAGACGACGGCGTACGAGGAGATCGAGCCGTCGTTCGCCGCGCCGGGCCTCACGACCCAGCAGGGCGGGACGGTCCCGTTCCTCCACGACGCCAACAAGCAGACCAGCGCTGACCTGGCGCGGGCCGAGACCTTCTCGCTGCCGGTCCTGCTCGTCCTGCTGATCCTGATCTTCGGCGGCCTGGCCGCGGCCGCCACGCCGTTGATGATCGGCGGCATCGCGATCCTCGGCTCGCTGGTCGTGGTGCGCTTGATCAACGTGGTCACCGACGTGTCCGTCTTCGCGGTCAACATCATCACGTTGATCGGGCTCGGCATGGCGGTCGACTACGCGCTGTTCATCGTCAGCCGGTTCCGCGAGGAGTTGGCCGGTGGACACGAGCCGCCCGCCGCGATCGCCCGCACGATGGCGACCGCGGGTCGCACGGTGCTGGTCTCCGGGTTGACCATCGCGCTGGCCCTGGCCAGCCTGCTGATCTTCCCGCAGGCGTTTCTCCGCTCGATGGGCTTCGGTGGTCTCGCGGCCGTGCTGGTCGCGATGCTGGCCGCGCTCACGGCGCTACCTGCCCTGCTCGCGGTGCTCGGCCTTCGGATCAACGCGCTACGCGTGCCGATGCCCTGGCGGCGGCGCCGGGAGCGCGCCGGCGGCGACGGCGCCTGGGCGCGGATCGCGCGGAGCGTGATGCGCCGACCCATCGTGTACGCCGCCGGCGTCATCGTCATCCTCGCCGTGCTCGCGTCGCCGGTGCTGCGGATCAGCTTCGGCGGGTTCGACGAGCGGGTGCTGCCGCCGGGCGCCGAGCCGCGCGCGGTGTCCGACGCGATCAGCGCCGACTTCGCGGGCGGCACCGTGGGGCCCATCGAGGTGCTGGTCTCGGGCGGCGGTCAGGCCGAGGCGCAGCGGGTGGCGTCCAGCATCACCGCGCTGCCCGACGTGGCCGGGGTCCAGGTGACCGCGTCGGAGGGCGCGTCGTCGCTGCTCAACGTGACCTACGTGGGCGAGTCGACAGGTGACGCGGCGCAGGGTGTCGTCCGCGCGATCCGCGACCTGCCGGCGCCCGCGGGCACCGACGTCCTGGTCGGCGGTCGCACCGCGGCCGACATCGACCTGATCGACAGCCTGATCGCGCACCTGCCGTGGATGGCGCTCATCATGGCCTCCGCGACGTTGATCCTGCTGTTCCTGGCGTTCGGTTCGATCGTGCTGCCGATCAAGGCGGTGCTGATGAACCTCGTGTCGATCGGCGCCTCGTTCGGCGTGGTCGTCTGGGTCTTCCAGGACGGGCACTTGTCCGACTTCCTGGGCTTCACGCCGACCGGGTTCATCGAGCCGAGCAACCCGATCCTGATGTTGGCCGTCCTGTTCGGACTGGCGACGGACTACGAGGTGTTCCTGCTGTCCCGGGTACGCGAGGAATGGGACCGCACCGGCGACAACACCGCGTCGGTGGCCTCGGGCCTCCAACACACCGGCCGGATCATCACGGCGGCCGCGCTTCTGCTGATCGTGGTGGTGGCCGGCTTCGCGAGCGGCGGGATCGCCTTCATCAAGTTGATCGGCGTCGGCATGATCGTGGCCATCATCGTCGACGCGACCCTGGTCCGGCTGCTGCTGGTGCCGGCGACGATGCGACTACTAGGCCGCCTGAACTGGTGGGTGCCGGGTCCGCTCGGCGCGATCTACCGCCGGTTCGGCATCCGCGAGCTGGAGCCCAACCCGGCCACGGCGGCCAAGGAAGAAGCGTTGGCTGGCAGCGGCCGCTGACGGGGTTTCGCGCTCGCGATGGGCCTAGGGAGGCGTCAGCCCGGACCCGTGTGCCAGCCACCTGCCCAGCGGCGGTGGTGAGGTCGCGGCGCGTCGATCCCGCCCGAGGTGCGTTGCCCGCTGTGTTTTGTGGGAGCGGGGGCACGGCCCGGTCAACCCGTCTGTCGGCGACCGTTGCGACGGGCGGCACCCGATCGCGTCGGACCTGCTTCGCCCGCTGGCGTCCGTCAACGCTCCGGTCACTCCGCCCTTGGCGGCGCCGCCGCGGCGCGGCGAGCGGCGAGCGCGTCGCTGAGCGCCAGCGTCGCCGAATACCCAGCCAGGACGATCACGTGGAACAGGTAGAGCCACAGCAGCACCGCGACCACAGCCCCCACAGCGTCGAAGCCGCCGAAGGGGACGCCCAGGTCCAGCGGGAAGGAGGTGAACAGGACGAAGCCGTGCAGGAAGCCGGAGAGGTTCGCTGCCGTGAACGAGGCGACCAGGCAGGTGGGGCGCCAGTCCGGGCGTCCCGGGCCCACGATCCGGTAGACCCAGATCAGTACCGGCGTCAGCACCAGCCAGACGGCCAGGAACGAGAGGATCACGCCCAGCGCCAGCGCCCAGCCGCCACGGCGGACCAGGCCCGTCGTGTAGGGGAGCGACGCCAGCGTGGCCAGGACCAGGGCCGGCGCCGGGGCCAGCAGCGGCAGCAGCAACAGGCGGCCCCGCCAGCCGATCAGGCGCTCGGCGTCGGGCCGCGCCACCGAGACGAACGCCCGGCGGAGGCCTTCGCCGTACAGGGACGCCGGCAGCACGGCCGCCAGCGCCAGCCACGGTGTCAGCGTCACGCCGGCCTCGACCAGCGCCGCGGCCGCCCGGTCGGCGCCGATGGAGGCGGGCAAGGTGTCGGTGGCGTAGCCGGTCAGGCGGCGCACCCGGTCGGCTCCGGCCACCAGGCCGGTCAGCCACAACGCCAGCAGCGACACTGGCACGATCGCGATCGCGCCGTAGAACGTGATCGCTGCCGCGTGCAGCGACAGGTCCCGGCCGCGCAGGGGCGCGAACGCGGCGCGCAGCACCCTTCGCAGCCCCTTGACCATGCCCTCACCTTCCCTGGAAGGGCGCCCGCCATTCCCTAACATCCCTGGACATGACGGTCTTCGAGACGGATCGCCTGGTCGTTCGGCAGTGGACGGAGAGCGACGCCGATGTCGCGCGCGTCTTCGACATGCTCTCCCGCTGGGAGGTCGCCCGCTGGTTGGGCGCCCAACCCCGGGCCATCGAGAGCGCGGACGAGGCGCTCGGCGCGATCCGGCGGTGGCGGAGCCGCGCGTCCGCCGACGGCCTGTACGGCATCTGGGCCGTCGACGTCCGGGGCACGGGCCAGACCGCCGGCTCGGTGCTGGTCGTGCCGTTGCCGGGTGTCGACCAGCAGCCGACCGGCGACATCGAGGTCGGGTGGCACCTGCACCCGGACTCCTGGGGCCACGGCTACGCGACCGAGGCCGCGCGCGCCGCCATCCACCGGGTGTTCGCCGCCGGGCTGCCCGAGGTCTATGCGGTGATCCGGGAGGGCAACACCCCGTCGGTAAAGGTCGCCACCCGCCTCGGCATGGAGCCGATCGGCAAGCGGCGCGACTGGTACGGAGGCGTTGAGCTGGACACCTACCGGCTGACCGCGCCACCCGACTGACCGGGCGACCGGGACACCGGCGAACGGCGTACCCCATCTACCCTGCTTCGGTGCGTATCGTCATCGTCTCCCCGCCGGACCGCCGGCGGCCGATCGCGGCCCTGCGGCACGTCTCGCGGTGGTCGTTCCGCGCCTGCTACGCGGTGGGTGCGGTGGTGCTGACGCTGGGCCTGGTCAGCGTGATCGCACTGCCCGGCGACCCGGTGCTCGACGTGGTGATCATCCTGCTCGGCCTCGCCTGCCTGGCCTATCCCACCTGGGTCGAAGCCTCGGTGCGCCGGCAGCAGCGGGACTACGCCGCGATGGAGATCGAGTACGAGATCGACGAGGACGGCATCACCACGCGGACCGCACACGGGGCGTCGGCCATGCGCTGGTCGGCCATCGAGCGCGCGGCGCTGCTTCCCGACCTCCTGCTGCTCTGGGTGAGCCGGAACCAGTACTTCCCGATCCCGGTCGACGCGCTCGCGCCGGAGGACCGCGCCGACCTGGCCGACCTGCTGGAGCGGCAGGGCCTGCCGCACGGAGATCGGACCCGCCTGTGGACAACTTCGGACCCCGATCCCCGATAGGGGAGAATGGCCCAGTGACCCAACCACACCGGAGACCCGCATGACCGCGCCGCGCGAGATCGTCCTGCTCGGCAGCACCGGGTCGATCGGCACCCAGGCGGTCGACATCGTGCGCCGCAACCCCGACCGGTTCCGGGTCGTCGCGCTCGGCGCCGGCGGCGGCAACGTCGCGCTGCTCGCCGCTCAGGCGCTCGAGCTGGGTGTCGAGGCGGTCGGTGTGGCCAAGGCCTCGGCGGCGCAGGACCTCCAGCTGGCCTTCTACGCGGAGGCGGCCAAGAAGGGCTACGCGACCGGCGACTTTCGCATCCCCAAGATCCTGGCCGGCCCGCACGCCATGGCCGAGCTCGCGGAGTGGCCGGCCGACCTGGTGCTCAACGGCGTGGTGGGCTCGCTCGGGCTCGCGCCCACGCTGGCCGCGCTGCGCGCCGGGCGCACCCTGGCGCTGGCCAACAAGGAGTCCCTGATCGCCGGCGGCAACCTCGTGAAGGCCGCGGTGAGCCGCCCGGGGCAGCTCGTCCCGGTCGACTCCGAGCACTCCGCGCTCGCCCAGTGCCTGCGGGCCGGGGCCGAGCGCGAGGTGCACAAGCTCGTCGTCACCGCCAGCGGCGGGCCGTTCCGCGGCCGCCGGCGCGACGAGCTGACGGAGGTCACGCCCGACGAGGCGCTGGCCCATCCCACCTGGAACATGGGGCCGGTCGTCACGATCAACTCGGCCACCATGGTCAACAAGGCGCTCGAGGTGATCGAGGCGCACGAGCTCTTCGACATCGCGTACGACCGGATCGAAGTCGTCGTGCACCCACAGTCAGTGATCCACTCCATGGTGGAGTTCGTCGACGGGTCGACGATCGCGCAGGCGAGCCCGCCCGACATGCGACTACCGATCTCGCTCGGTCTCGGCTGGCCCGACCGGGTCGCCGACGCGGCCCGTCCGGTCGACTGGAGCACGGCCAACACCTGGACGTTCGAGCCGCTCGACGACGCCGCGTTCCCGGCGGTCGCGCTGGCCAAGGCGGCCGGCGAGGCCGGATGCTGCCGACCGGCGATCTACAACGCCGCCAACGAGGAGTGTGTGGCGGCGTTCACCCAGGGCCGCTTGCCGTTCCTCGGCATAGTGGACACCGTGGAGCAGGTTCTCACCGCGGCGCCCGATTTCGCGGAACCAGGTAACGTCGATGACGTGCTCGCCGCGGAGACCTGGGCCCGAGGTCAGGCGCGGGAACTGATCGGGTCAGCGGTGAGGGGAGCCTGATGCTGTATCTGGCCGGGGTGGTGGCTTTCGCCCTTGCGATCCTGATATCGGTCAGCCTGCACGAAGCCGGGCACATGCTCACGGCCAAGCGCTTCGGCATGAAGGTCACCAAATACTTCGTCGGCTTCGGGCCGACGTTGTGGTCGTTCCGGCGCGGCGAGACCGAATACGGCGTCAAGGGCATCCCGCTCGGCGGCTTCTGCAAGATCGTCGGCATGACGCCGCAGGACGACGACGTCGAGCCCGCCGACCAGCCGCGCGCCATGTGGCGGTTCCCGCTCTGGCAGCGCACCGTCGTGATGAGCGCCGGCTCGATCACCCACTTCCTGCTGGCGATCGTCACGCTCTGGTTCGCGGCCATCTTCATGGGCCTGCCCAACCCGGCGCTCGAGGGCCCGCAGCCCGCCTACGTCAACGTCACCAACTGCGTGATCGTCGGCGCGACGGCCACCAACCGCGACTGCATCCCCGGCGACCCGGCCAGCCCGGCCCAGCAGGCCGGCCTGCAGAACGACGACAAGATCACCGCGGTCAACGGCGTCCCCGTGGCGACCTACACCGACCTGGTCAACGAGATCCGCAAGCTCCCGGCGGGCTCGCGGGTGCCGATCAACTACGAGCGCGACGGCGCCGCGCAACAGGTCAACGTCAACCTCGCCACCGTGCAGCGCCCGCCGGTCAGCGACCCCGACGGCCCGGTGTCCGCCGTGAGCGCCCTCGGCGTGTCCGGCCCCATCCCGCCGCCCGGCGTGCCGGTGATGCTCAAGCACAACCCGATCGAGGCGTTCCCCGCGACGGCCAAGTTCACCGGCGACCTCGCCGTCAACACGGTGCATTCGCTTCAGCGGATCCCGCAGAAGGTGCCGGCCCTCTGGGACGCGATCACCGGCGAGCCGCGCGACGCCGACACCCCGATCAGCGTCGTCGGCGCCAGCCGCCTGGGTGGCGAGGCCGTCGAGCACAGCGCGTGGGAAGTTTTTGTCCTGCTGTTCGTCTCGTTGAACTTCTTTATTGGCGTGTTCAACCTGCTGCCGCTGCTACCCCTTGACGGTGGCCACATCGCGATCGCCTGGTTCGAGCGGCTCCGGTCGTGGTTCGCCGCGCGGCTCGGGCGACCCGATCCAGGGCACGTCGACTACTTCAAACTGATGCCCGTTACGTACGCGGTTATCCTGATCGGTGGGGCTTTTACCCTGCTGACGATCACTGCTGACATCATCAACCCCATCACGCTCTTCTAGCAGCCGCACAACCGTTCCGAGGTGAGTGTTCCCGTGACCGCGATCAGTCTCGGTATGCCGGCCGTTCCGCCCCCGCCGTTGGCCCCGCGGAGGCAGAGCCGCCAGATCCACGTCGGCTCCGTGCCGGTCGGTGGCGGCGCGCCGGTGTCGGTCCAGTCGATGACGACCACCCTGACCGCCGACGTCAACGCGACGCTGCAGCAGATCGCCGAGCTCACGGCGTCGGGTTGCCAGATCGTCCGGGTGGCCGTGCCGTCGCAGGACGACGTCGAGGCCCTCCCCGCGATCGCCAAGAAGTCGCAGATCCCGGTCATCGCCGACATCCACTTCCAGCCGCGGTACGTGTTCGCGGCGATCGACGCCGGGTGCGCAGCCGTCCGGGTGAACCCGGGCAACATCCGGCAGTTCGACGACAAGGTCAAGGAGATCGCGGCCGCGGCGTCAGGCGCCGGTGTGCCGATCCGGATCGGTGTCAACGCCGGTTCGCTCGACAAGCGCCTGCTCGAGAAGCACGGCAAGGCGACGGCGGAGGCGCTGGTCGAGTCGGCGCTGTGGGAGTGCTCGCTGTTCGAGGAGCACGGCTTCCGCGACATCAAGATCTCCGTGAAGCACAACGACCCGGTCGTGATGATTCGCGCCTACCGGCAGCTGGCCGAGCAGTGCGACTACCCGCTGCACCTCGGCGTCACCGAGGCCGGCCCGGCGTTCCAGGGCACGATCAAGTCGGCGGTCGCGTTCGGCGCGCTGCTCGCGGAGGGCATCGGCGACACGATCCGCGTCTCGCTCTCCGCGCCGCCGGTCGAAGAGGTCAAGGTCGGCCAGCAGATCCTCGAGTCGCTCGGCCTGCGCGAGAGGGGCCTGGAGATCGTCTCCTGCCCGTCCTGCGGCCGCGCCCAGGTCGACGTCTACAAGCTGGCCGAGGAGGTCACCGCCGGGCTCGAGGGCCTGCCGGTGCCGCTGCGGGTCGCCGTCATGGGCTGCGTCGTCAACGGCCCCGGCGAGGCGCGCGAGGCGGACCTCGGCGTGGCGTCCGGCAACGGCAAGGGCCAGATCTTCGTCAAGGGCCAGGTCATCAAGACCGTGCCCGAGGCGCAGATCGTCGAGACCCTGATCGGCGAGGCCGTCCGCCTGGCCGAGGAGATGGGCGCCGACCTGCCCGAGGAGCTACGCGAGCTGGCGGTCGGCCCGACGGTCACGGTCCACTAGCCAACGAGATGGGCGCCGACCTGCCCGAGGAGCTACGCGAGCTGGCGGTCGGCCCGACGGTCACGGTTCACTAGCCGAGGCGGACAGCAGAAAGGCTCCACGAACCTGGCGGTTCGTGGAGCCTTCAGCTTCGCGGGTCACCGGGTCCCGGGGTCTTCGGCCAGGATCGCGTAGAGCTTGCGGCGTGCCTCGTCGAGCACCTCGGCCGCGCGCTGGCGCTGGTCGTCCGTGCCGTTGCGGAGCACCTGGCGCAGGGCGTTCATGGTGCCCATCGCCGCCTCGCGGATGTCGTGCCAGCTGTTGACCGTGCCGGCGGCCTCGAAGGCGCTCCACGGCGCCTGCGCCGCGGCCTCGGTCGCCTCGGCCTGGCCGGCCTCGGTCAGGGCGAAGCTCTTCCGCCCGCCCTCACTGGTGCTGACGATCAGACCCTCGTCCTCCAGCAGCTGCAGGGTCGGGTAGACCGAACCCGGGCTCGGGCGCCACATGCCGCCCGTCCGCTGCTCGAGCTCCTGGATCATCTCGTAGCCGTGCATGGGCCGCTCGGTGAGCAGCGCCAGCAGGGCGGCGCGGACGTTCGCCCGGCGTCCACCCCGGCCGCGCCCGCGGCCGCCGGGTCCACCCGGACCGCCTGGGCCGCCGAAGCCCCCGCCGAAGCCGCCGAACCCCCAGCCCCCACCGAAGTCGCCCCCGGGGAAGCCGTGCCCGCGGGCCCGTGCCTCATGGCCATGGTGATGGCCGCTGCGATGAAAGTTCTCTCGCTGGAACCTCATGATCTTCTCCGATCTGTTGTCGATACGTTGACGATATATCGGCAATGCATCGCCGACAACACGTGGTGACCTGGGTCACAGCATCGACGAACCGGGGGAGGCTGTTCCCACGGTGATCTGGCACGCTTGAGAGCGTGTTGATGGTGCCCGTCCGGCAGCTCGGTGAGACCGAGCGTGGTGCGGTCGAGCGCCTCCTCGATATCGACCCCTACGGCGCCGCCCAGGTGGCCGAGCGGGTCGCCGCTCGCGGGCTCGCGTGGTGGCGCGCCGACGGTCGGGTCTTCGGCTACGGGTCGCGCCGGCACGTCGAGGCGCTCTGCTGGCTCGGCGGCCATCTGACACCCGTCCACGCCGGACCACCGGCCGTCGCCGCCTTCGCCGAGCGGCTGGCCGCCGAGGACCGCACCTGTTCGTCGATCGTCGGCCGGGCCGACGCCGTCCTCGGTCTCTGGGAGCGGCTCTCCGCCGACTGGGGGCCGGCCCGCGAGGTCCGCCCGCACCAGCCGCTGCTGATGGCCGACGCGGTGCCCGACGTGGCCGTCGACCGGGGCGTCCGGGTCGTCCGCACCGAGGAGACCGACGCGCTGTTCCCGGCGGCCGTCGCCATGTACACCGAGGAGGTCGGCGTCTCGCCCCTGCTCGACGACGGCGGCGTCGGCTACCGGCGGCGCGTGGCCGACCTCGTCCGGGCCCGCCGCGCGTACGCCCGGATGGTCGACGGGGAAGTGGTCTTCAAGGCCGAGCTGGCGGTCGTCACCAAACACACGGCGCAGATCCAGGGTGTGTGGGTCGCGCCCGACTGGCGCGGCAAGGGGCTGGCCGCCCCGGCGCTGGCCGCGGTGATGCGCGACGCCCTGCGCCGGGTGGCGCCGACGGTCAGCCTCTACGTCAACGACTACAACCAGCCGGCCCGACGCGCGTACGAGCGCTGTGGCTTCCGCCCGGTCGGCGAGTTTGCGACCGTCCTGTTCTGATCGCTCCCAGATTGTGGGATCGCCGAATGCCGGATTTGGCCCATCCATACGCTAAGTGACGGAACAGCCACTATGCGTCAGGGGGCCTCGGTGGGCAGGATCGAGAAGAAGGTCGCCGACGGCATCACGAAGTACTACTGGTACCCCGGCGACAAGCGGGAGTGGAAGCGGGCCGGCATCGCCGTCGCGATCGGCCTCACCACCTTCCTCGTGCTCTACCTGATGGCCAAGGACCTGTTGCCCGCGGTCGTCGGCGGCACGTCGGTCACCGCCGGCGTCATGGGCGTCAACCTCGGCCGCCGTGACGCCCGCGCGCTCACCACGTTTCCCAGCCTCACCGGGCGCGCCGCGCGCCTCGCCGCGGTCGCGCAGACGGGACGGGCCGCGTGGCGCGGTCTCGTGCACGGGTTCGGCGGTGCGGCCGCCGCGGTACTCATCCTGAACCTCCCGCACCGCGGCATCGTCGCCGACTGGGTCCTGCCCGTCGTGCCGGCGGTGGTCGGCGCGCTCGCGCACCAGGCCGGCATGCTGGTCGAGCAACTCCCGTCCTCCGCCGCCACATCCGGCCCGGGGAAGGAGCCCGCGATGGCGACGGGCGAAGGAGCAAAATAGGGGGTACGACGCGGGTCGTCACGCACCGCCACGTGGACAAAGTATGCTCGGGCGCGACCATGAGCCCCAGCGACATCGAGCGAAGGCGGACGATGGAACAGTCGAGGGCGCTACCGACGGAGGTCGATCTCAGCCGGCCGAGCGCAGCCCGGGTCTACGACTACTTCCTGGGCGGTGCGCACAACTTCGAGATCGACCGGCAGCTCGCCGAGCAGATCGCGGCGATGACCCCCAACCTGGCCGACACCATGCGCGCGGGCCGGTCGTTCCTGCGGCGCGCGGTCGCCGAGCTGACCCGCCTCGGCGTCGACCAGTATCTCGACATCGGGTCCGGCATCCCCACCGTCGGCAACGTGCACGAGGTGGCGCAGGGCATCAACCCCGAGGCGCGGATCGTGTACGTGGACATCGACCCGGTCGCGGTGGCGCACAGTCGCTCCATCTTGGAGGGAAACCCGCGCACCGCCGTCATCCAGGCCGACGTGCGCGACCCGGAGCACATCCTCGCCGAGGCGGCCAGGACCGGCCTGCTCGACTTCACCCGGCCGGTCGGCGTGCTGCTCGCCGGCGTCGTCCACTTCGTACCCGATGACGACGACCCTGACCGGCTGATGGCCGTGCTGCGGGCCGCCGTGCCGCCCGGCAGCTACCTCGTCATCTCGCACTCGACCTACGAGGACCAGCCACAGGAGATGCTCGACGCGCAGAAGCTCTCGGCGCGCACCGCGACCGAGATCACGCTGCGGTCCAAGGCCCAGGTGACCGGTTTCTTCGGCGATTTCGAGCTGCTCGAGCCGGGCGTCGTCCACATGCCACTGTGGCGACCCGACTCGCCCGACGACGTCGACGACCACCCCGAACGGTTCGGCGCCTTCGGCGGGGTCGGCCGAAAGCCGGTCGCGGGCTAACAATGGCACTCTCCGCCCCGGAGATCAGCACCTCGGGCGCACAGCGCTACGCCGGGCGATGGACGCGCGCCATCGCCCGGCAGGCATTCGTACCCATGTCGACCGACGAGGTCGAAAAGCTGCTGACCCGACACGTGGTGCGACTCGCGGAGGCGTTGCGTGCCGACGAGTTCAGCCCCGAGCCGGCCCGCGAGGCCGGGCGGGCGCTGGTCGAGGCCAACCTCACCGAGCCCGGCACGCTGAGCTGGTCGCTGCGGGCGTTGGCCGAGCGCCTCGTCGACGACGTCGTGCCCGGGCTCGACCTACCCGACCTGCCGGCCCGGATCATCGAGTCGCAGGCGGCCCTGGCGGAGAGCTTCGCGGCGGCCATGCGCGACCGCACGTTCGCCCAACAGGAGCGGATCAGCCGGTCGGCGTGGGAGGCGCGCAACGAGGCGGAGCAGGCGTTGCGGGACAGCGAGGCCCGGTTCCGCGCGGTGTTCAGCGACGCCGCGATCGGCATCGGCATCGCCGACCTGTCCGGCCAGATCATCGACATCAACCAGGCGTTCAGCGCGATGCTCGGCTACTCGCGCGACGAGATGCTCGCCATCAACGTCGCCGACCTGTTCCACGCCGAGGACGATCCCGGCATGTGGCCGATCTACGAGGAGATGATCGACGGCAAGCGCGACCGCGTACGCATGGAGAAGCGCTACTTCCGCAAGGACGGCAGCGAGCTCTGGACCGATCTCGCGGTCAGCCTGATCCGCCACGACGACGGGCGACCCCGCTTCACCGTGGCGATGGTCCAGGACATCACCGAGCGGTACGCGCTGCAGCAGCGGCTGCGGTTCCAGGCACTGCACGACCCGCTGACCGGCCTGCCCAACCGCACGCTGTTCTTCGAGCGGCTGGAGGCGGTGCTGCGGGACCCGGCGCACGACCGGCGGGTCGGTGTCTGCTTCCTCGACCTCGACGGCTTCAAGGCCATCAACGACACCCTCGGCCACGACGTCGGCGACAAGCTGCTCATCGTCGTCGCGCGCCGGCTCGCCGAGGCGGTGGCCGGCGCCGGCCACCTGGTCGCCCGGATGGGCGGCGACGAGTTCGTCATCCTGGTCGCGGACGTCGACCAGGACGGCACCGCGGTCGAGGTGGCGCAGGCCGCGCTGCGGGCCGTCGCCGAGCCTGTCTACATCGGAGCGCATCAGCTCGCCGTGTCCGCCAGCGTCGGCATCGTCGACCGGTTCGTCTCCGACGGCGCCGCCACCGACCTGATGAAGGCGGCCGACACGACGCTCTACTGGGCGAAGGCCGAGGGTGGGCGCGGCCGGTGGGCCCGCTACGACCCGGAGCGCGCGGCCCGCGAGGCGACCAGCACGGCGCTGGCGACGGCGCTGCCGACCGCGCTCGGCCGGGACGAGTTCGTGGTCGAGTACCAGCCGATCGTTGCGTTCGGCACCGGCGAGATCCGGGCGGTCGAGGCCCTCGTCCGCTGGCAGCATCCGACGCTCGGGCTGCTGTCGCCCGACTCGTTCATCGGGCTGGCCGAGGAGACCGGGCTGATCGTGCGGCTCGGCCAGTGGGTGCTGGAGCGCGCCTGCGTCGAGGCCGGCAAGTGGCACCAGGAGTTCCCGCAGGCGCGGCTGACGGTCAGCGTCAACCTGTCGGCGCGGCAGGTCAGCGACCCGGAGATCGTCGACCAGGTGGCCGGTGCGCTGCAGGCGAGCGGGTTGCCGCCGGACCTGCTGCAGCTGGAGCTGACCGAGAGCGCCGTGATGGCCACCGGGGGCGAGCCGGTGCGGGCGCTGCGGAAGCTGGCCAACACGGGCGTACGCCTGGCGATCGACGATTTCGGCACCGGTTACTCGAATCTCGCGTACCTGCGGCAGCTGCCCATCCACACGCTGAAGCTCGCCGGGCCGTTCGTCGACGGGATGCGCGCGCAGGATCCGGCCGCCGTCGTCGCCGAGCGCATCGTGGACGCGCTGGTGCGGCTGGCGCACGCGCTCGGGCTGTCGGTGACGGCCGAGTCGGTGGAGACGCCGGAGCAGGTGGAACGGTTGACCGCGCTGGGTTGCGACAGCGGGCAGGGCCGGCATTTCGGCACGCCGGTGGCGCCGTCGGCGATCAGCGCGTTGCTGCGCGCGGGAGGATGACGTTGGGCGGGCGCGCGTTTCGTCGCGCGCCCGCCCGCCGCCTCGCGCCGGAGCGATGAGAGAGGTAAATCGCGCCGGTGCGATCGCGCTTGCCGAGTGCGCGGAGTCTTCGGGGCCCCTCTTGACCTGAGAACAATGATGGGGTACGGCGATCGAAGCGGCAACGTATTTGTCGGTGGCCGCGGGCATGATGTGCCGGTGACTCTCCTCGCTGACACCGACTTCCGCCGCTACTGGCTGGCCCGCATGGTGTCGGTCACGGGGTCACTGGTCACCTATGTGGCGCTGCCCGTGCTGATCTACTCGGTGACGGGGTCGAGCCTGTGGACCGCCCTCGTGGTGGTCGCCGAGGGGCTGCCCTATCTGTGCTTCGGCCTGTTCGCGGGTGCGCTGGCCGACCGGCTCGACCGGCGGCGGGTGATGGTCACGGCCGACGTGGTCAACGCTTTCGTGCTCGGGTCGGTCCCGGTCGCCTACTTCCTTGGCGTCCTGACCGCCCCGCACGTGCTGGTTGTCGCCTTCCTGACCCAGATCTTCTTCGTCTTCTTCGACGCGGCCAACTTCGGCGCATTGCCGGCGCTGGTGGGGCGCGGCCGGATCGCCGCGGCCAACTCGGCGGTGCACGGCGGCAGCACGGTGCTGGAGCTGATCGTCCCGGGGTTGGCCGGCGTGCTGCTGACGCTGAGCGCGCCGGCGCCGTTGTTGCTGGTCGACGCGCTGTCGTTCGTGGTTTCGGCGCTGCTGGTCCGGGCGATCGCGACACCGCTGCAGCTCGCCGCGGCGCCAGGCCCGCGGGCCGGGCTGGTGCGCGACATCCGTGAGGGTCTGGTGTTCCTGAGCCGCCAGCCCATCGTCCGCACCCAGACGATCGTCGGTTCGCTGCAGACGATGACCGGTGGGGCCTTCATGGGGCAGTTCGTGCCGTGGCTCGACCAGACGCTGGGCGTGCGCCCGACCAACGACGCCCGACTAGGTGTCCTCTATGGAGTGTGGGGCGCCGGCGGCATCGTGGCCGCGCTCGTCTTTCCGCGGCTGGCGCGGCGGATCGGCGAGCCGCGGGTGACGCTGTGGTTCCTGCCGCTGTCGGCGTTGTTCGGCCTGGCCTGCGGGCTGTCGACGAACTGGGTGGCGGCGGCGGTGCTGCTCGCCCTGTGGGCGGTCGTCTATTCGGTGGTCGTGCTCAACGCGATCACGCTGCGGCAGCGGGTCACGCCGGACCGGTTGCAGAGCCGGGTCAACACCGCGGGCCGGATGCTGTCCTTCGGGGTTGGCTGGCCGGTCGGGGCGTTGGTGGGTGGCTTCGTGGCCCACGCGACCAACCCACGGACGGCGATCATCGCAACCGCGGCGATGACCGGGATCGGGGTGTTGGTGGCCTGGCTGTCACCCCTACGACGGCTGGCCGGGGTGCCGATCCCGGACGCGGACGACGGCGGGCCGTTGGCTGGCCACGCGGACCCGGCGGTGGCCGCGGAGGCTGGCACGATGCCTGTTCCGGGCGGTGCGGGCGCGGTGGCGCCGGATGGCAGGGCCGCGGTGGATGCGGACGGTGCCCGGAGCGTCGCCGATGCGGACGGCGCCGTGGCGGTGGCGGATGCCGGCGGTGCGCGGGGCACGGCGGACGCCGGCGGCGCGGCGGATGGCGGCAGTGCCGGGGCGGTGGCGGATGCCGGCGGTCCGGGCGGCTCAGCGGATGCTAGCGGTGCGGCGGCCACGGCGGATCCGGACGGTGCGGCGGTTGTGCCGGCTGGGGCCGCAAGCAGCTTGCCGGAAGCGGCGCCGCACCGTGCGGCGGGCCGAAGGGAGGCGGATGAAAGCACCTAACTGATCCATCGAGTGCCTTCAGGCCGCCGGAGCTCCGCTGGCACGCTCCTAGGCGACGCCGCGGATGCGGTTGTTTTCCGGGTCGTACAAGGGCTCCCGGGTGACGGTGGCCGGCTGCCACTTGCCGAACATGCTCACCTCCACCCGCTCCCCCTCCTCCACTGTGGAGGGTAGGTAGGCGTAGGCGATGGAGGCCTCGACGCGGTGGCCGTAGCCGGCCGAGGTCACCCGGCCCACCGGGTCGCCGGCGACGCGGACCGGTTCCGTGCCCAGGCAGACCGCGGTGGGGTCGTCCAGGACCAGGCAGCGCAGGCGGCGGGTCACGGTCGCCGAGCGCAATGCCTCGCTGCCCAGAAACTCCTTGTCCGTGCGGACCGCGAACGACAACCCCGCCTCGGCCGGCGTCGTTTCCGGGGTGATGTCCGAGCCCCAGACCCGGTATCCCTTCTCCAGGCGCATCGACTCGATCGCGCGGTAGCCGGCCGGGCGCAAGCCGTGCGGTGCACCGGCCTCCACCAGCAGGTCCCACAGGGTCAGCACGTACTCCGTGCTCGCGTAGAACTCCCACCCGAACTCGCCGACGAAGGTCACCCGTTGCGCGAGGACCGGTACCGGGCCGAGGGTGATCCGGCTCGCGCGCATGAAGCGGGCGTCCAGGTCCCCGCCGACCAGCGGTGACACGATGTCCCGCGCCGCCGGGCCCCACAGGCACAGGCAGCCGTGGGCGCCCGTCACGTCGTCGATCCGGACGTCGTCCGGGGCGTGGCGGCGCAGCCAGGCGGCATCCCGGACACCCGACGCCGTGCTCGTCACGATGCGGAAGTGGTCCTCGGCCAGGCGCGTCACCGTCAGGTCGGCCTCGATGCCCGCGCGAGCGTTGAGGAGTTGCGTGTAGGCGACGCCCAACACCGGGCGGTCGACGTCGTTCGCGCACATCCACTGCAGGAACTTCGCCGCGCCGGGGCCGCGGACGTCGAGTTTCGCGAACGAGGACTGGTCGAACAGGCCCGCCGCCGTAGCGGTGGCCCGGCACTCCGCGGCGATCGCGGGCGACCAGGTCCGGCCGGCCCAGCCGGCGGGACGGACCGCCGCCGGGTCCGTGGGGCGCGGCGCGAACCAGTTGACCCGCTCCCAGCCGGCCTTCTCGCCGAGGGCCGCCGCGTCCAGCGTGCGTGGCCAGATCGCCGAGCGGCGCAGCGGGCGGCCCGCCGTCCACTCGGTGTGCGGGTAGACCACGTCGTAGTAGCGCGAATAGGCGTCCAGGGCCTTGGCCGTCGCCCAGGACCGGCTCGCCGCGTGCGGGCCGAAGCGCCGGATGTCCATATGGGACACGTCGTACTCCGGCTGGCCGTCGACGATCCACTCCGCCATCACCTTGCCGACGCCGCCGGCCGCGGCCAGGCCGTGGACGCAGAAGCCCGCCGCCACCCAGAAGCCGCCCACCGCGGTCTCGCCGAGCAGGAACTCGCCGTCCGGGGTGAACGCCTCCGCGCCGTTGACCACCCGGGCGATCGACGCTTCCCGGAGCGCCGGCACCCGGTGCTGGCCGGCGGCCCACGACTCGGCGAAAAGGTCCAGCTCCGGCTCGAAAAGCGAACGTGGTGAGGCCAACGGCGGGCCCGACGACGGCCAGCACACCGACGGCGTCCGGATGTAGCCGCCGATGAGCAGACCACCGCCGGGGTCGTCGTCCGCGCAGCGGAAGTAGACGATGTGGTCCGGGTCCCGCACCGTCGGCAGCGACGTGACGTCCTCGTGGGGCAGCGGCGAGCTGACCACGTACTGGTGCTTGATCGGCACCACCGGCACCGCCACCCCGGCGAGCGCCGCGACGTGGCCCGCCGCCGCGCCGGCCGCGTCGACCACGATCTCGGTCGCCACCCGCCCGTGTGACGTCGACACCGCCCGCACCCGCCCGCCGACGACCTCGATCCCCGTCGCGGACACGCCGGTCTCGATCGACACGCCGAGCGCCCGGGCGCCGGCCGCGAGCGCGCCGGCCAGCGCGTCGGGCCGCAGATAGCCGTCACCGGGCAGCCAGCCCGCGAGCCGGACGTCGGACACCTCCAGCAGCGGCATCCGGGCGGCCAGGGCGGCGGGGGAGAGCAGCTCCATCTCCAGCCCGTACGTCGTCGCGGACGACGCCTGCCGCAGCAGCTCCTCCTCGCGCTCCGGCGTGGTGGCCAGCCGCAGACCGCCGACGCCCCGCCAACCGGGGTCGAGGCCGGTCTGGTCGGCCAGCTCCGCGTACAGGCCGGACGAATACATGATCATGCGCGTCTGGCTGATCGTCGAGCGCAGCTGGCCGACGAAACCCGCCGAATGCCACGTGGTGCCCTCGGTCAGCTCGTGCTGCTCCACGAGCAGCACATCGGTCCAGCCCAGGCGGGCGAGGTGGTAGGCGATGCTGCAGCCCGCGACCCCACCGCCGATGATCACCACGCGCGCATTGGTCCGCACAGCCGACTTCTACCACTTCAAAGGTCTGACCAAATCAGCTGACCGGTCAGTGAACTTTTATCCTCGTGAGTATTGACCCCGGTGATCACGCAGGTCAACACTCCCGCCTAGGACACGCACAGCATGCGGAGGCTGGCATGCGGATGGCGGAACGGCCGGACGCTGGTGAGGTGCTGCGGCGCGTCTCGCTGTTCGCCGGGCGGCCCGTGCGCACCAGCCCGATCGCCGGTGGGCTGTCGCACCACATCTGGCGGGTCGACGCCGGCGGGCGCAGCTACCTGCTGCGCGTGCTCGACCCGGCGGTCTCGGCGGCGGGCCTCGGCATCCCGCCGGCGCAGGAGATCGAGAACACCATCCGGGCGGCCGAGAGCGGCGCCGGTGCCCGGGTGATCGAGGTGCTGACCGACGTGCCGGCGCTCGTCCTCGAGTTCCTGCCGGGACGGACCCTGCACGCCGACGACGTGCGTACCCCCGCCGCCGTCGACCGGATCGCCGCCGCCTGCCGCCGGCTGCACGCCGGGCCGGCGTTCGCCAACGATTTCGACATCCTGGCCAAGCGCCGCGAGCTGCTCGACATCTGTGCCCGGCACGGCCTGCGGGTGCCGGACGGATACCACGACCACGAGTCCACGGTGGACGCCATCGGCACGGCGCTCCAGCACGGTCCACAACAGACCCGGCCCTGCCACAACGACCTGTTGGCCGAGAACTTCATCGACCTGGCCGGCGACGTACGCATCGTCGACTACCAGCTGTCCGGCAACAACGACCCGGCCTTCGAGCTGGGTGACATAGCGGCCGAGGCCGACTTCGACCCCGACCGCACGGCGGCCCTCGCGACCGCCTACTACGGCACGGAGACCAATCCCGCGCTCGTCGCGCGGGTGCGGCTCAACCTGATCCTGTCCAACGTCACGTGGACACTCTGGTTCTCCGTGCACCATGGCCTGCTCCGCGCGCCCGGGTCGACCTTCGACTACTGGCGCGAAGCGGCCGACAAATGGGCCCGCGCCACCCGCGATCTCGACGCACCCGAGCTGGGTCGCCTGATCGACGCCGCCGCGGGCCGCACCGCAACCCCGTTATGACCACCTCAGGGAGGTGTTGCAGTGACGACCACGTCGCCCGCCACGGGTGAGCAGCCACTGGACGACGACGCCCAGCGGCTCGCGGAGCTCGGCTACAAGCAGGAACTCCGGCGCAAGTGGAGCGGGTTCTCCAACTTCGCCATCTCGTTCTCCATCATCTCGATCCTGGCCGGCTGCTTCACCACGTTCGGCCAGGCCTGGAACAACGGCGGCCCGATCGCCATCTCGTGGGGCTGGCCGCTCATCTCGATCTTCATCCTGATCATCGGGTTCTGCATGTCGGAGCTCGTCTCCGCGTACCCGACCGCCGGCGGCATCTACTGGTGGGCCGCGCGGATGGGCAAGCCGGTGCACGGCTGGTTCACCGGCTGGCTCAACCTGGTCGGCCTGGTCGCGGTGACCGCGTCGGTCGACTACGGCTGCGCGACGTTCCTCAACCTGACGCTGTCGGCGCTCTTCGACGGCTGGGCCGGCACGCTCAACCAGGCGTTCCTGCTCTTCGTGATCATCCTGGCGCTGCACGGCATCATCAACATCTGGGGCCACGCCATCATCGACGTGCTCCAGAACGTCTCGGTCTGGTGGCACGTCGCCGGTGCGGCCGCGGTCGTGCTGATCCTGATCATCGTGCCGGACAACCACCAGAGCTTCCAGTTCGTCTTCACCGAACGCTTCAACAACTCGGGCTTCGGCGGCGGTGACCACAACGGACTGATGTTCTGGTTCTTCATCCTGCCGCTCGGGTTCCTGCTCACCCAGTACACGATCACCGGCTTCGACGCCTGTGCGCACGTGTCGGAGGAGACCCGCGGCGCCTCGCACGCGGCGGCCCGCGGCCTCTGGCAGTCGATCTTCTACTCGGCGATCGGCGGCTGGATCCTGCTGCTGGCCTTCCTGTTCGCGGCCACGGACGTCGACGCGATCAACGCGGCCGGCGGCTTCTCGGGCGCCATCTTCGAGTCGGCGCTCACTCCGGTGTTCTTCAAGATCGTCATCATCATCAGTACGATCGGCCAGTTCTTCTGCGGCATGAGCTGCGTGACGTCGATGTCCCGGATGACGTACGCGTTCAGCCGTGACCGGGCGATCCCCGGCTGGCGCCTCTGGTCGAAGGTCGACCGCAACGGCACGCCGGTGTACGCGATCATCGCCGGCACCATCGCCGGCGGCGTGCTCACGCTGCCCGCGCTCTACCAGTACAACGGCATCCCGGTCGCGTTCTACGCGGTCGTCTCGGTCGCCGTCATCGGCCTGTACCTGGCGTTCCTCATCCCGATCGCGCTGCGCCTGCGGATGGGCGACAAGTTCCGGCCGGGCCCGTGGACGCTCGGGCGCAAGTACAAGGTGCTCGGCTGGATCGCGGTCATCGAGATCGCGGTGATCTCGATCTACTTCATCATGCCGTTCACCCCGGCCGCGGTCCCCTTCAGCGACGACTTCACCTGGAGCGCGGTCAACTACGCACCGATCGCGGTCGGCGGCGTGCTCCTGGCGGTCTGGCTCTGGTGGGTGCTCTCCGCACGCCACTGGTTCACCGGCCCGCGCCGTACCATCGAGGAACCGGACACCGCGGCCGCCGATGCGTGGAAGGCGTCCTGATTCCTCCGGCCCTCGACACCCCCGCGACCGGCCGCGCGTCGGTCGCGGGGGAACGGCCACATCCCTTCCTGGGGGTACGCACGATGCCCACGGACGCCGCCCGCAAGCGGATCCCACGCCCCCGCGCCGAGCCGCTCGAGCTGGACGGCGCGGTGGTCGCTGGTGTGCCGCTCTGGCGTCCGGTGCGCGGCGGGAACGCCTTCGAGATCACCGTGTCCCGGCTCGCGCAGGCGATCCGGCTCGGTCTGGTCGGGCAGGGTGACCGGCTGCCGGCCGAACGCGAGCTGGCCGAGCGTCTGCAGGTCAGCCGGGTCACCCTCCGCGAGGCGATCCGGGCCCTGCGCGAGGCCGGCATCCTCGAGTCGCGCCGGGGCCGGACGGGCGGCACCTTCGTCGTCGGGGCCATCGCCACCGATGTCGACACGGGACGCAAGGGCGCGCCGAAGGGCGGCGCCGCCGCCGAGCTGGCCCGGCAGATGGGCGACACGCTGCACGACGCGCTCGACTTCCGGCGCGTGCTCGAGCCCGGGGCCGCCGAGCTGGCCGCGACGCGTACTCTCGCCGCCGTCGATCGGCAGCGGCTCGTCGCCTCCCTGACCGCGTCCCGCGAGCGGGACCCGGCCACCCGGCGCGTGGCGGACTCGCGACTGCACCTCGCCATCGCCGCCGCCGGTGGCAGCCCGTCGCTGGCCGCCGCGGTCGCCGACGTGCAGCTCACCCTCGACCGGCTGCTCGCCAGCATTCCGGTGATCAAGAAGAACCTGGACCATTCCGACCTGCAACACACCCGCGTCGTGGACGCGATTCTTGCCGGTGACTCCGCCGCCGCGCGGGCGACGATGGAGGAGCACTGCGACGCGACCGCCGAGCTGCTGCGTGGCTTGCTCGGATGATTGACGTTGTAATGGTTTACGAGTAGACCTTTTACGATGGAGGCGCGAGGATGACCCGAGAACCGGCGCTCACGCTCGAGGAGCTCGCCCTGGCCGTCGACGGCGGTGAGATCGACACCGTCGCGCTCGCGCTGACCGACATGGAAGGCCGCCTCCAGGGCAAGCGGCTGCACGGCCGGTTCTTCCTCGACGAGGTGACCGAGGCCGGTGCGGAGGGCTGCAACTACCTGCTCGCCGTCGACGTCGACATGAACACGGTCGACGGTTACGCGATGTCGAGCTGGGAGCGCGGCTACGGCGACTTCGCGATGGTGCCCGACCTGAGCACGCTGCGCCGGGTCCCGTGGCAACCGGGCACCGCGCTGCTGCTTTCCGACCTGGCCTGGCTCGACGGCACCGGCGACGTCACCGCGAGCCCGCGGCAGATCCTGCGCCGCCAGCTCGACCGGCTGGCCGAACACGGGCTCTCGGCGTACGCGGGGACCGAGCTCGAGTTCGTCCTCTACCGCGACTCCTACGAGGACGCCTGGCAGCGCGGCTACCGCGACCTGAACCCGGCGAACCTCTACAACGTCGACTACTCGCTGCTCGGCACGGCGCGGGTCGAGCCGCTGCTGCGCCGCATCCGCAACGAGATGGCCGGCGCCGGGCTCGTGCCGGAGAGCGCCAAGGGCGAGTGCAACCTCGGCCAGCACGAGATCGCCTTCCGGTACGCGGACGCGCTGACCTGCGCCGACCATCACGTGATCTACAAGAACGGCGCCAAGGAGATCGCCGCACAGGAGGGCATGTCGATCACCTTCATGGCCAAGCCGAACCAGCGGGAGGGCAACTCCTGCCACGTGCACTTCTCGCTGCGCGACCGCGACGACCGCTCCGCGATGCTCGGCGACGGGCCGGCCCACCTGTCGACCATCGGGCAGCACGCCATGGCCGGCCTGCTGGCGACCATGCGCGAGTTCAGCGTGCTGTTCGCGCCGAACATCAACTCCTACAAGCGCTACCAGCCGGGCTCGTTCGCACCGACCGCGCTGCGCTGGGGCACCGACAACCGCACCTGCGCGCTGAGGTTGGTCGGGCACGGGCAGGGCATGCGGGTGGAGAACCGGGTGCCCGGCGCCGACGTCAACCCGTACCTCGCGATAGCCGCCCTCGTCGCCGGCACCATCCACGGCATCGAGCAGAGGCTGCCGCTGGAGGACGAGTTCACCGGCAACGCGTACGGCGACGACTCCTCGCCCCGGGTGCCGGGCACGCTGCGGGAGGCGGCCCAGCTGTGGCAGGAGTCCAAGGTCGCCCGGGCGGCGTTCGGTGACGACGTGGTCGACCACTACGCCAACCGGGCCCGGGTCGAGCTGGCCGCCTTCGACGCGGCGGTCACCGACTGGGAACTGCTCCGCGGCTTCGAGCGCTTGTAAGGGGATTCGAACGTGACCGACCTGGTCAACCCGGCCACCGGCCTGCCGATCGAGACCGTGCCGGCGAGCAGCCTGTACGACACCGACGCGGCCATCGACCGTGCGGCCGCGGCGTTTCCGCGCTGGCGGGCGATGGCACCCGGCGACCGGGCGCGGCTGCTGCGGCGGTTCGCGGCCACCGTCGACGCGCACATCGAGGAGCTGGCCGAGCTCGAGGTACGCAACTCCGGGCACACCATCGGCAACGCCCGCTGGGAGGCCGGCAACGTCCGGGACGTGCTCGACTACTACGCGGGCGCGCCGGAGCGGCTGATGGGCCGGCAGATCCCGGTCGCCGGCGGGCTCGACGTGACGTTCCACGAGCCGCTCGGCGTGGTCGGCGTGATCGTGCCCTGGAACTTCCCGATGCCGATCGCGGGCTGGGGGTTCGCGCCGGCGCTGGCCGCCGGCAACACGGTGGTGCTCAAGCCGGCCGAGGTGACGCCGTTGACGGCGCTGCGGCTGGCGGAGCTGGCGTTGGAGGCCGGGCTGCCGGAGGGCGTGCTGAGCGTCGTACCCGGGCGCGGCTCCCTGGTCGGCGAGCGGTTCGTCACCCACCCGGCGGTGCGCAAGGTGTGCTTCACCGGGTCGACCGAGGTCGGGCAGCGGATCATGCGGGGCTGCGCGGACCAGGTCAAGCGCGTGACGCTGGAGCTGGGCGGCAAGAGCGCCAACATCGTGTTCGCCGACGCCGACCTGCCCAAGGCCGCCGCGAGCGCGCCGGCGGCGGTGTTCGACAACGCCGGCCAGGACTGCTGCGCGCGGTCGCGGATCCTGGTGCAGCGCAGCGCGTACGACCGCTTCCTGGAGCTCCTGGAACCGGCGGTGAAAGGTTTCCGGGTGGAGGACCCGGCGCTGGAGACCGCCCAGATGGGCCCGCTGATCACGGCGGCGCAGCGGGACTCGGTGGGGTCCTATGTGGCCGACGCTTCCGTGGCGTTCACCGGCACGGCGCCGGAAGGCCCCGGATTCTGGTACGCGCCGACCGTTCTGCTCGCCGGATCCACTCAGGACCGTCACTGGCGCGAGGAGATCTTCGGCCCGGTCGTCTCCGTGCTGCCGTTCGACGACGAGGCGGACGCGATCCGGCTGGCCAACGACACGGAGTACGGCCTGTCCGGCTCGATCTGGACCCGCGACGCCGGCCGAGCTTTCCGGGTCGCCCGTGGCGTGGAGACCGGCAACCTGTCGGTCAACTCCAACTCGTCGGTGCGCTACGGGACCCCGTTCGGCGGCATGAAGCAGTCCGGGCTGGGCCGCGAGCTGGGACCCGACGCGCTGCTCTCGTTCACTGACGTCAAGAACGTCTTCCTCGCGACAGATTGAGAGGCCCGATGAACAGGCTCCAAGACCGGGTGGCCGTGATCACCGGTGCCGGCAGCGGCATCGGCCTGGCCACGGCCCGCCGGTTCGCCGCCGAGGGCGCGAAGGTGGTCTGTGTGGACGTCGCCGCTGAGGCCGGCAAGAAGGCCGCCGAGGAGGTGGGCGGCGAGTTCGTGCAATGCGACGTGACCGACGAGTCCGGTGTACGGGAGCTGTTCGACGGCGTCGCCGAAAGGTATGGAAGCGTCGACATTTCCTTCAACAACGCCGGCATCTCGCCGCCGGACGACGACTCCATCCTGGAAACCGGCCTGGACGCGTGGGAGCGGGTCATCCGGGTAAACACCACAAGCGTCTATCTGTGCTGCAAGTACGCGATCCCGCACATGCGCCGGCAGGGCAAGGGCGCGATCGTCAACACGGCGTCGTTCGTGGCGCTGATGGGCGCGGCAACCTCGCAAATCGCCTATACGGCCAGCAAGGGCGGCGTTCTGGCGATGACCCGCGAGCTGGGCGTCCAGTTCGCGCGCGAGGGCATCCGGGTCAACGCACTGTGCCCGGGCCCCATCGCCACGCCGCTGCTGCTGGACCTGTTCGCCAAGGACCCGGAACGCGCCGCGCGCCGCCTGGTGCACGTCCCGATGGGCCGGTTCGGCCAGCCGGAGGAGATCGCGGCCGCGGTTGCCTTCCTGGCCAGCGACGATGCCTCGTTCATGACAGCGGCCCAATTCGTCGTCGACGGCGGAATTACGGGGGCATACGTCACACCTCTGTAGCAATCGTTTGGCGATCCGGTTGCCGGGTAGCAAAGTATTGGGGAGGAGGTTGTCAACCAACGTGCGACCGATCGTCGGAATTACGTCCTATGTAGAACCCGCTTCCTGGGGTGTATGGATCGACCAGGACGCGGCCCTGATCAGAAAGTCCTACGTCGACGCGGTGACCGCCGCCGGCGCCCGGGCGGTGATATTGCCCCCCGACGACACCGATGCCGATGTCCTACGCGCCCTCGATGCGTTGATCATTGCCGGGGGCGCGGACCTTGGCCCCAACCTGTACGGCGAGGAGCCAGGCCCGCTGACGGAAAGCCGCCCGGACCGCGACAGAGGCGAATCAGTCCTGCTCAAGGCGGCCTTGGCCACAGACCTGCCGGTCCTAGGCATCTGCCGCGGCATGCAGCTACTAGCGGTCACCTGCGGCGGCCGCCTACACCAGCACCTACCGGACGTGGTGGGCTCGGACAAACACCGCCCAGGCCCAGGCGTCTACGGCTGGCACGGCATCACCCTGGAGCCAGGCTCCCTGGCAGCAGAGGTCTCAGGCGACGGCCCGGAAGGCGACGGCCGAGTAGAGGTCAACACCTACCACCACCAGGGCGTAGCCGACCCAGGCACCCTATTGCCAACGGCCTGGGCCGACGACGGCGTAATCGAAGCGCTAGAGGACCCAACCAAGCGATTCGTCCTAGGCGTCCAATGGCACCCGGAAGAGGCAGGCGAACGCCGCATCTTCGAGTCCCTGGTAGACGCGGCCCGCACCACACCCACCACCTGACCCACCAACAACAACGGCTCGTCTCACCGCGAACCCGAGCCCAAACGCCGCAACCTCCACCGCCGGCCCGCACCGGCCGCGCGACTCGTGCCCGCCGTCGTCTGCGACGAGAAGACCCGCCCGGCCGACGCGCCTCACACGGCCATACCGCCTTGGGTCGAGCGAGCGGCGGCCCCAAGCCGACTGGCGCTCGCCGACGGTGCCGGCCGCCACCGCCCGTGGGCGCCTAGCACCGGCGCGGAGCTGGCCGACGAGGTCGGCTTCGACGGCGTCACCGTCTCCGCACACGCGCGGAGGGTCGACG